>JAQUAE010000139.1 GCA_028687395.1 Anaerolineales bacterium
CACGGGCGACATCCGCACTCACATCATGGCGATCGATCCCACCCAGGTCGAACAGTTCAACGAGGACGGCAGCGTTGCCCTCTCCCAAATCGGCTTGAATTTTGCCTGCCGGCAATGCCACGTGCGCGGCGGCAAAGCCTCGGCGCGTAGCGACGAGGAACTGATCGCCAAAGCCGAGGAATATCACACCCCGCCGCCATAGCTCCGACCCTTTGCGCGGCCCGTACTACGGGTTGGGCTGACAGCCCAACCCGTCCCCACTCCACAGCGACTCCCCCTTAACAACCGCATCGCCGGCCCGAGTCCCCCGCACACGACCCAGTTAAAGCTATTGGAGGTAACTTTATTATGAAACGCTTGGGTAAATGGTTTGCACATTTCTTCCTTCCGCCCGCCGGCGCCCCTTTATGGGTGCGCATCCTGCCTTACGCCGTGCTGGGCGCCTTGACCCTGGTGCTGCTCTCCGCCGGGGCATATGCCTGGGATTACACCAACTCGCCTGCCTTCTGTGGGGCAACCTGCCACACCATGCCCCCCGAGTACACCGCTTACCTGGCTTCTCCCCACGCCCGCATCGACTGCGTCGACTGCCACCTTGGCAAGGGCTTCATCGCCACCCGCATCACCCGCAAAGCCGGCGACCTCAAACACGTTGTCGCCACCGCTTTCAAGACCTACGAATTCCCCATCCGCGCCGACGAACTGAGGCCGGCGCGGGAGACCTGCGAACGCTGCCACTTCCCGGAAAAGTTTTCCGACGATAGCCTGCGTGAGGTCAAACGCTACAGGGACGATCAGGACAACACCCCACTTTCGGTCTACCTGGTGCTTAAAACCGGCGGGGGCAGCAAGCGGCTCAACCTCGGCCGCGGCATCCACTGGCACATCCTCAACCGCGTCTATTACCTGGCGACAGACAGCGAGGAACAGGACATCCCCTATGTGAGGGTGGTCGAGGAGGACGGCTCGATCAGCGAATACGTAGATGTCGAGTCCAACCTCGACCCCCAAACCATCGCCTCAGACACGCTGAAGGAGATGGACTGCATCACCTGCCACAACCGCATCACCCACCTGGTGCCCACGCCCGAGGACACGGTCGATCGACTGATTGCCAGCCAGGCGATCTCCGCCAGCATCCCGGAAATTCGCTTGAAAGCTGTTGAGGCTTACTCGAAACTGTACGGAACGGTGGAAGAGGGGGTGAATGGGATTGCGGGGATTGTCGGCTATTACCAGGTGTACTACCCCGAATTCTACGCCGCCAACCGGGAGAGCCTCGAACAGGCTATCAGCGCCTTGCAAGAGGCTTACCGCCAGAGCGTTTTCCCGGAGCAGAATTCGAACTGGACCACCCACCCCAATAACGTTGGGCACAAGGATAGCCCAGGATGCTTCCGCTGTCACGACGGAAAACACCTCGACCAGCAAGATCAAGCCATCCGCCTGGAATGCAACCTGTGCCATGCGATACCGGTCGTGGCCGGGCCGCGGGATTTCGTCGCCGACCTGGAAATCAGCCGTGGACCAGAGCCCGAATCGCACAAGAATGCCAACTGGATCAGCCTGCACCACCAGGTCTTCGACCCGAGTTGCGAGAGTTGCCACACCACCGCCAATCCCGGCGGGGTGAACGACAGCTCGTTCTGTTCTAACAGCGCCTGCCATGGCAGCGCCTGGCCTTACGCAGGTTTCGACGCGCCCGCCTTGCGCGAGGTACTACAGAGCCAGCTACCGGCGACGCCCACCCCGGCACCTCTCCCAAGCGGCGGCGCAGCAACCTTCGAGGCAAGCATCGGTCCGCTCTTCCAGGCGCGGTGTGGAAATTGCCACGGCGCCAGCGCTCTGCAGGGGCTCAACTTGACCGTTTACCAGTCGGCCTTGGCGGGAGGTAAAAGCGGGCCAGCCATCCTGCCCGGTAACCCGCAGGATAGCCTGCTGGTGCGCGTCCAATCCGCAGCGCAGTCTCATTTCAGCCAGTTAAGCCCCCAGGAGCTGGAGTTGGTGGTGGCATGGATTGCCGCCGGTGCGCCCGAGAGATAAGGGCGCCAGGCGTTTTCGATATGGGGTATTTAACCCAATATCGATTGATCACTATGACCATCATAACCTATCGATTAGGATTAATGCCACTAATCTTCTTCTCATATATGGGGTATAATGCCTATTGCGGAATAATTCACATATAATCTGTCCGATTTCGAGGAGGTGACATCCATAACCAGATATATGACGAAGTGACCCCGACGGAAATATTCTGATTAGAGGATTTCCAAATCGAATGAGGAGAATGGTTATGAAACATAAGCATATTCTGATCGGCGTCGTTCTGTTGGGCGCAGCGCTGGTTCTGGCAGCTTGCAGCAGCCAGCCCGCCCCGATAGATACGGCAGCGTGCCCCACCGCGGAAGCCTGTCCGGACTGTCCGACCTGTCCGGAGGTCGTGGTGAAAGAGGTGCCTTTCGAGGCGCTTTGGGCTGCCTCGCCGCATAACGACGCCACCGCCGAAGCCTTCACCCACTGGGATGAGGAAGACCCAAAGGAAGTGCCGGCGAACTGCGCCAAGTGCCACAGCACCCCCGGATATCTCGACTTCCTGGGGGAAGATGGTTCAGCGGCAGGTGCGGTGGATAAGGCTGCCGAGATTGGCACGACGATCACCTGCGTCGCCTGTCACAACACCTCCACTGCCGCGATGACCAGCGTGGTCTTCCCCTCCGGAGCGGAGGTGAGCGGGTTGGGGGCAGAAGCGCGCTGCATGCAATGCCACCAGGGACGCGCCTCCAAGGTACAAGTGGATGCCGCTCTGGAAAAGAACGGATTGACCGAAGACCTCGACACCGTGAACGCGGAGCTCGGCTTCGTGAACATCCACTACTTCGCGGCTGCTTCCACGCTGTACGGCACGCAGACGATGGGCGGCTATGAGTATGAGGGTAAAGCCTACGATTACAAGAACGACCACGTCGCCGGCTTCGACACCTGCATCGGCTGCCATAACTCGCACACCCTGGAAGTCAAGGTCGATTCGTGCAAGACCTGCCACACCGGCGTCGCCAGCAAAGAAGACCTGAAGAAAATCCGCATGCAGGGGTCGCTGGTGGATTACGATGGCGACGGCGACGTGAGCGAGAGCATCGCCAGTGAGCTCGAAGGCCTGCAAGGCATGCTGCTCCAGGCTATCCAGGCGTATGCCAAAGAGGTCGCCGGCTCCCCCATCGTGTACGAAGTTGCTGCCCACCCCTATTTCTTCTACGACACCAACGATAACGGTGCAGTGGACGAGGGCGAAGCGGCCTCCGCCAACAGCTACAAATCCTGGACCGGCCGCATGCTCAAGGCTGCCTACAATTACCAGACCTCCTTGAAGGACCCCGGCGCCTACGCCCACGGCGGTAAGTACATGATCCAACTGGTGTACGACTCCATCGAGGATTTGAACAGCGTCCTGTCCAGCCCGGTGGACCTGGGCGCCGCCAATCGCATCGACGCCGGCCACTTCGCCGGTTCCGAGGAAGCCTTCCGCCATTGGGATGGAGATGGCGAGGTCCCCGGCACCTGCGCGCGCTGCCACTCCGCCTCCGGCTTGCCCACCTACCTGAAGAATGCTGCCAACATCGCGGTGGAGCCGGTCAACGGATTGAACTGCGCCACCTGCCACAACGACCTGGCAACCTTCACGCGCTTCACCGTCAATGAAGTGACCTTCCCGAGTGGGGCAAAGGTCTCCTTCGGCGAAGAGAACGACGCCAACCTGTGCCTGGCCTGCCACCAGGGGCGTGAGTCCAAGAAGAGCGTGGATGGCGCCATCGCCGCCGCGGCCGTGGGTGACGACGAAGTATCGGATAAACTCCGCTTCAGGAACCCGCATTACTTTGCTGCCGGCGCAACCCTCTTCGGCACGGACGCCAAGGGCGCCTACGAGTACGACGGCGAAACCTACTACGGGCGTTTCCTGCACGTGGAAGGCCTCAATAGCTGCATTGGCTGCCACGACGGGCATGCCTTGAAGGTCAAGCAGGAAGCCTGCAGCACCTGCCACACCGGCATCACCGAACTGACCGCCATCCGCATGACGCAAGGCGACTTCGATGGCGACGGTGACACGACCGAAGGTATGGCTGGTGAAGTGGCCACCATGCAAGAGAAGCTCTACGCCGCCATCCAGGCGTACGCCACCGAGACGGCGGGCGCGGGCCTGGTTTACAGCGGGTTAGCTTACCCCTACTTCTTTGTGGACACCAACGCCGACGGCGTGGCCGATGCGGATGAGCTCAACTCCGACAATGCCTTTGCCGCCTGGACGCCGAGCTTGTTGCGCGCTGCCTATAACCTCCAGTGGGCCACCAAGGATCCGGGTGCATTCGCCCATAACGGCAAATACATCCTGCAGGTCCTTTACGATTCGCTGGCCGACCTCGGCGGCGACACTGCTGGCATGACCCGCCCATAAAGCAGTCATCTGCTCGCAGCAGGCAAGCTGGTTGAATCAGGAGGCCGGACTCGATGCTGAGCCCGGCCTCTGGCGTTAATCTCGCAATTGCACCCACTCACACGCGCAGGCGCGTACCACAGGCCCGGCAGAAGCGGTCGTTGGGCAGCGCCCGCTTACCACAATGGCGGCAGTAGATGTATTCTTCCGGGGTCTGGCTCGCTGTTTCGCGGCCGGGAGCGGATTTCCGCCGACGGCGCGGCGCAGGCGCGCTCCTGGCCACCCCCGAGCGCCAGTACCACAAGCCACCTCCCACGATCAAAGCAACGCCCAGCCCAGCCAGAAAGTAAGGCAGGACGAGCAGTGTGTTACGCTGGCTGGAGGTGATGTTGGAAACGGGGGCGCTCGGCTTCACCTGTAAACTCTCGGAGGTCAATCCATCACCGGTCTTCTGATATTCCAGGGTGACGTCGAAGGTGTTTCCGGCTGCCAGAGCGCCAGCCTGGGTGGTGTAATACGTCAATCCGTTTTCGTCCGTGCTCTGGGCTCCCAGGGCGGGCGTGATGTTCATCTCCTCGACCCCCAAAGGCTGCTGCACCTGGATAATCAGGTTTTCGATGGCGTAATCCCCCGGCCAGTGGTACGCAAAGCGCCGTTGCGTCCCCTGTTTGACCAGTTGCGGGTCGTAATATTCGATCTGGATTTCCGGCATGGTGGCGGTGAAGCTGATCTGGCTCCACTCCCCGTTCACCTCGCGGGTATAGGTCTGGTCGTATATGCCACCATCCGCTTCCTTGACAGCTACTGCGCTCGGTTCTCCCACCGCCGCCGGGATGCGCACGGTCAAATCGACCGGCAGGCCGACATCGGGCGAGAGGGTAATGCGATAAATCACCAGGACAGCCTGGCGGTCATACTCCGGCCATAAATCCACCTCCAGGCTGGCGAACTTTACTACGGCCTGGGCGCGCACTGGCAGGGGGTTGAGGGCGCTGGCGAGCAGCAGGAGCAGGGATAAAGCCAAACCCCAGGGGAAGCTTTTCTTTGAACGTGACATCGATGACCTCACAAGCAGTATTGGGGTTCTATCTTACCATGGCTGCCAGGGAGGCGGAAGGCGCTCAGGTGATGGCATCCCGCACGCGGCGGGAGAGCTCCCCGAATTGCCGGGTGAAGCGCATCTCCTCGCTGCGTGGACGGGATAACGCTACCGGCAGGTCCAGGCGCAGCCTCCCCGGGCGCGGGCTGAGTACCAGCACCCGGTCTGCCAGGAAGAGCGCCTCGGAGATCGAGTGGGTGACCATCACCACGGTTTTGCGCCGCG
>JAQUAE010000140.1 GCA_028687395.1 Anaerolineales bacterium
TGCTCGTCGAGCAGAACGCCCGCATGGCGCTGCAGGTAGCCGACCGAGGGTACGTGTTGCAGACTGGAGAGATCGTCCTCAGCGGCTCGGCGGAGAGCCTGCGCGCTAACGAGACGGTGCGGAAAGCTTACCTCGGGATCGAATAACGTCAAGCCCCGCGAACGTGGAGCGCTAAGATCAGCTCCCCACACGTTTTTCACCCAAGAGTACAGGCGCCGGACCAGCGTGCCCCTGTACTCTTGTGGCTTAAGAGAGGCGCAGGATAGTTTCTTACCAGCAGGTGAGAAGATGATCGTGCTCAATGCCGAAGAGGTGCGTAGGGCTCTGCCCATGGGGGAGTGCATTGCGGGGATGAAGCGTGCTTTCACCGCCTTCTCGCAAGGACGCGCTGAGGTCCCCCTACGTTCGCGATTGGAAATCCCGCCCCACGACGCCCTGGCGCTGTTCATGCCGGCGTATGTCAACCACCCACAAGGAGATGCCCTGGCGGTCAAGGTGGTCAGCCTGTATCCCCATAATCCCGAGAGGGGGTTGGCTTACATCCACGCCGCGGTGCTGGTCTTCGCCGCGGAGAGTGGGCAGGCGCTGGCGCTGCTCGAAGGGGGGAGCCTGACCGCCATCCGCACCGGAGCTGCTTCCGGCGCGGCCACAGACGCGCTGGCGCGCCCGGAGAGCTCCCGCGTCGCCATCCTGGGGGCCGGTGTGCAGGGACGCACGCAACTGGAAGCCGTGTGCACCGTGCGCCCGATTCGCACCGCCTGGATATATGACAGCCTCCCGGAAAAGATCGATGCTTTCATCAACGATATGGCGGGGAAAGGTCTCATTCCCCGCGATTTGCGCCCGGCTAAAGACGCCCGCCAGGCCATCTCCCAGGCAGATATCGTCTGCTGCGCCACCACCTCTCGCCAGGCCGTCTTCACCGATTCTGACCTGCTCCCCGGCGCGCACATCAACGCCATCGGCGCCTACACACCCGAGATGCAGGAGGTGCCCGTGGAAACCATCGCCCGCGCACTGCTGGTCGTCGACTCGCGGGGAGCGGCGCTGGCTGAAGCGGGCGACGTCCTCCAGGCCATCCAGCAATCGCGCATCGCCGCTGAACATATACACGCCGAGATCGGCGAAATCCTGGCGGGGGCTGCACCGGGGCGCTCGAGCCCAGAGCAAGTCACGGTGTTCAAATCGGTCGGGGTCGCCGTGCAGGACGCCGTCGCCGCTCAGCTCGCCCTGGAGAACGCCAGCAAACTCTACATAGGGAAGGAAATTGCGTGGTGACGCCTGCACAAAAGAACCGGCTAGCCATTGATTTTCCAAACCACACATCCACTGGGAGGGCTCATGGAAGTGCCTAAAACTGCGAACATCGTCGTCATTGGTGGAGGAGTGATGGGCGCCAGCACGGCTTATCACCTGGCGCTGCGGGGGGAGAAGGACATCGTCTTGTTGGAGAAGGAGGAATTCTTCGGGCTGGGCGCCACCGGGCGTTGCGCCGGGGGTGTGCGCTACCAGTTCTCCACCGAGATCAACGTCAAGCTTTCCCTGGTCAGCCTGCCCATGCTCGAACGCTTTCAGGAGGAGACCGGTCAATCCATAGACTATCGTAAGTGCGGTTATTTGTTCATCCTTACGAATGAGGCCGATGTCCAGGTCTTCCAGGCAGCCATGCGCATGCAGAATCGGCTCGGCGCGCAAACCGAATGGCTGACGGGTGATGAGATTCGCCAGCGCCTGCCCAACATGCGCCTGGAGGACGTTCTTGGCGGCACGTTCAACGCCCAGGATGGGCTGGTGGATCCCAACAGCGTGGTGATGGGCTACATCAACGCCGGGACGCGCCGGGGAGTGAGGGCATTGACCAACAGCGCAGTGACCGGCATCTCCGTCGAGCACGGGAAGGTCACCGGCGTGCAGACGGCAAGGGGGAGCATCGCCGCGCCGGTCGTGGTGGACGCCACTGGCCCGTGGTCCGGCGCCACCAGCCAACTGGCTGGCCTGCGCGTGCCGGTCACGCCCCTGCGCAGGCAGTGGTTGACCACTGCCCCGCTGGCGGAGATACCCCCCGATTTCCCCTTCATGCTCGACTTTGCCCATTCGCTCTACTTTCACCGGGAGGGGATGGGCTTGCTCACCGGCATGTCCAACCCAAATGAGAAACCGGGCTTCGACCAGAGCGTGGACCCGGAATGGGAGCTGGTGCACATGGAAGCAGCCACCAGGCGCCTGCCCTTGCTCGAGAAAGCCGGGCTGGCTTCGCACTGGGCGGGGCTGTACGAGGTCTCGCCGGATGCCCACCCGATCTTCGGCAAGACGCCCGTGAAGGGTTATTACCTCGTCACCGGCTTCTCCGGGCACGGATTCATGCATGGGCCGGTGAGCGGCAAGCTGATGAGCGAGATCATCCTGGACGGCCAGGCGACCACCGTGGACGTGTCCATGCTCGATCTGGCTCGCTTCGAGGAAGGCCGCCAAATCCGGGAGTACCATGTCGTCTGAGCGGATTGCGCCGGGCAACGAGCCTGCCTCCCATCCTGGATGTAACGGGAAGCCAGCATGCCTGTAGCGGAAATCATCACCATCGGCACCGAACTGCTCCTGGGTGAGATACTCGACACCAACGCCCAATACCTGGCGCGCGCCTTGCGCGAGATAGGCATCGACCTGTATCGCAAATCCACCGTGGGGGATAACCCTAAGCGTATTGCGGAGGCTATCCAGCAAGCCCTGAGCCGGGCGGATATCGTCCTGATGACCGGCGGCCTGGGGCCGACTGTGGACGACCCCACACGAGAAGCGGTAGCGCTTGCCTTGGGAGTGAGCCTCGAATTCCACCCCGAACTATGGGAGCAGGTGCAGGCGCGCTTCAAGCGCTACGAGCGCCAGCCCACGGAGAACAACAAGCGCCAGGCGATGCTGCCGGCCGGGGCGACCGCCATCGAAAATCCGGTGGGCACTGCGCCGGCTTTCCTTTACGAGTTGCAGGAGAAGGTAATCATAGCCCTACCAGGCGTGCCTAGAGAGATGGAACACCTGCTGCAAAACCAGGTCTTGCCCTACCTGATGGCGCACTACCACCCGGGAGTTGTCATCCTTAGCCGCATCGTACATACCGCAGGCATCGGCGAATCGCAAATCGACGACCTGATTGGTGACCTGGAAGGGATGGATAACCCCACCGTGGGCCTGGCGGCCCATTCCGGCCAGGTGGACATCCGCATCACCGCCAAAGCAGCCTCCACCCAGGCAGCCGACCAGTTGATCCTGCCTGTCATTGGGCGCTTGCAGGAACGCCTGGGAGCGTGGATCTACGGCCTGGATGAGGAGAGCCTGGAGGTGGTGGCTATGCGCCGGCTGGCGGAGAAGGGTTGGAGACTGGTCATAGTGGAAGCCGGGACGCAAGCTGCCCTCATACGAAGGCTGGCTTCCTTTAAAGAGCAACTTGCCAGCGGGCACGTGCTGGGTTCTCTGCCCAGCGAAGAACGCTTGAGCGAGCTGCTGCACGCCTGCTGCCGGGAGCAGCAGGCCGAAGTCGGGCTGGGCGTAGTAATTTATCCTGGCAGCGAGAAGCAAGACGTCCGCTTTCTGTTGCTCACCCCGGCAGGCATGCAGCGCTTCGCCAGGCCATATGGCGGCCCGCCTCAGAGCGCCCCACGCTGGGCGGTCAATGCCAGCCTGGATATCTTGCGCAACCTTTAAATTCGACGAGGGAGAAGATCGATGCCAGCACGCGTAGACACCTTATTGACCAACGCCATCCTCCTGACCATGGATGACCAGTTGACCCGTTACGAACCGGGCGCCGTGGCCGTCCAGGGGGGCGAAATCCTGGCGGTTGGTGCGGATGCCGATCTGCGCGGCGCCTACGCGGCCGTCGAAGTGGTGGATTGCCAGGGCAAGGTGGTGATGCCCGGCCTGGTGAACGCCCACACTCACGTGCCAATGACCTTGCTGCGCGGGCTTGCCGACGACCTGCGCCTGGACGTCTGGCTGCAGGGGTACATGATGCCGGTCGAGCGCGAGTACGTCTCGCCAGATTTCGTGCACCTGGGAACCTTGTTAGCCTGCGTGGAGATGATTCGCTCCGGCGTGACCTGCTTCGCGGACATGTACTACTTCGAAGAGGATGTGGCCAAAGCCACCCAGGCGGTCGGGATGCGGGCGGTTTGCTCGCAAACCGTGATGAAATATCCCACGCCGGATGCGGCCTCCTACGAAGAGTCGCTCGCTCTGGCTGAGGAGTTCATCCAACGCTGGAAGGATAATCCCCTCATCGTACCTTCAGTTGCCCCTCACGCTCCCTACACCTGCACTGCGGAGATACTCAAAGCCACTTCTGCGCTGGCGGTCAAGTACGACGTCCCGCTACACACCCACCTGGCTGAGACTGCTACGGAGGTCGAGAACTCGCGCGATGAACACGGCATGCCAGTCATCCCTTACGTCAAGAAGCAGAACATCTTCGACGCCAAAGTGCTGGCTGCCCATTGCGTGCACATCGACGAGGGCGAAATCTACACCCTGCAGCACCACAAGGCTGGGGTGGCTCACAACCCCTCCTCCAACTTGAAACTGGCCTCCGGATTCGCGCCGGTGACCAAGATGCTCGAGGCCGGCCTGCACGTGGGGATCGGCACGGACGGGCCAGCCTCCAACAACGACCTGGACATGTTCGAGGAGATCCGCCTGGCGGCGTTCATCGCCAAGGCCGTCTCTGGAAACCCCACCGCGCTCCCGGCGCAAATTGCCCTCTCCATGGGCACGCTGCAAGGCGCCAGAGCCCTGCACATTGGCCATCTGACCGGCTCCCTGGAACCCGGCAAGAAGGCCGACCTGATCCTGGTGGACATCAGCTCGCTGCATAACCAGCCGCGCTTCAAGCACGATGCCAACGGCGTGTACGCCCAACTGGTGTATTCAGCCAAGTCGAGCGACGTCAGCGACGTGATGGTGAATGGCAGATGGCTGATGCGTGATCGCGCCCTGATCACCATCGCCGAGGACGGCCTGCTGGCGCAGGCCGGAGAATACGCCCGGCGGATCGACGCTTTCCTTATCCAGCGGGAGCAGTCGGTGCTCTCCAAGCTGGTAGCCATCGGCGGCGCGCAGGAGGTCGAAAGCTTCGAAGTGCAAGCCAAGGCCAAGATAGCCGATCCCGCTCCCATCCTGGAAGCGCTGCAGAAAGCGGAGATCGAGATCCTGCACTCCCGGCATTACCACGAGTACGACACCTATTTCTCCTTCGAGGACGCTTCGCAAGGTTACATCCGTTACCGGGAAGACGAGTTCATCGACAAGGACGGGGGAGTGAGCAACGTGCGCTACCGGCTGACCCTGATCGGCCAGGCGCGCGAGAACCGCTTCCCCAGCGACGTCCTGCTCTCGCGCAGCCGCTTCATCGCCCCCGCCTCGCACAGCCTGCGCTTCTACCGGGAATATTTCAAACCCGCCCGGGAGACCTTCATCGAAAAGGACCGCCTGAGGTGGCGCGTCCTCTACCAGGGTACCGAGTTCTACATCAACCTCGACCGGGTCGACCAGCCGGACCTGGGTTACTTCGTGGAGGTGAAGAGCCGCACGTGGAGCCTGCGCGACGCCGAGAACAAGGCCACGCTGGCCACCGAATTGCTCGCCTTCCTGGGCGTTCCGCTGCAGAAGACTGTCGCGCAGGATTACGTCGAGATCGCCGAAGACCAGCCTCCAGGCGGATAGGTACTCGCTGATGAATTCCCTCCTCGACCAGGC
>JAQUAE010000141.1 GCA_028687395.1 Anaerolineales bacterium
GGCGGAACTCCATGGAAATCGGCAAGGGCATCTCTCGGCTCACCGCCTCCATCGCTTGCATGGTCGAAAAACCAGCTCTCAAGCCGTTCACTATCAGATTGAGCATGTCTGCAAGCTGGTTGTTGAAATTGACCAGGCGCTGGCTCTGCTGCCGCCTCACGTACATGCGCGGCAACATCACCCCGAATACGCCTCCCATAATTCCAAAGATGGTCGACCGGCCACCGAAATACCAGCTTAACGCCGCCACCGCGATGCCAGCAATGATCATCGTGGCGATGTATTCACCCGGCTTGAGCTTGATGTCGGCCCGCGCCAGCTCTCGGCTGATTCCGCCGCCGAGCGTCGATTTCTCCAGGCGCACGTCGAGCCAGTCACCGATGGGAGAGGTTTTTTGTCCTTGACGGACCTCTTTGGCGGTTTCCTGGTCGATATATTTTCCCAGGCGCTCTTCCACCATGGATTGTTCGCTGGTTGCCGTGACCACAATCCCAATGATCAACAGGAGGATGATCAGGCCTCCGCCAATAGCCAGGAGCAGGATGACAGGTGACATAAGGCTCTATCCGCGGTGCCTAGTAACGTCGCCTCTCGCCAATGCCGAAAATTGAGGGAGGCAGGTGAATACCCGAGGCTTCGATCTTATCCACGAACTTGGGCCGCAAGCCGGTGGGGCGCAGGCGACCAGCTACCTTGCCGTTTTCCAGGCCAGTTTGTTCGAAGACGAACAGGTCGGTCATGGTGATCACGTCGCCTTCCATACCGCTCACCTCGGTGATGTTTACCACCTTGCGGGACCCATCCCGCAGGCGTTCCTGGTGAACAATCAGGTCGATGGCGGAAGCAAGCTGTTCGCGAATAGCCCTGACGGGTAAATCCATGCCGGCCATCATCGCCATGGTTTCGATTCTGGCCAGCGTATCCCGCGGCGAGTTGGAGTGGGCGGTGGTCATCGAGCCATCGTGGCCTGTGTTCATAGCCTGGAGCATATCGATGGCGGCGTCGTCGCGCACCTCCCCGACGATGATGCGGTCGGGTCTCATGCGCAAGGCATTGATCACCAACTGGCGGATGGTGACTTCGCCGCGGCCTTCGATATTGGGCGGGCGGGATTCCAGGGTGACCACGTGCTCCTGGCGCAGTTGAAGCTCGGCTGCATTTTCAATCGTGATGATGCGCTCGTCATTGGGAATAAACTGCGAGAGGATATTTAGAAAAGTCGTCTTACCAGAACCGGTGCCGCCCGAAATGATGATATTCAGGCGAGATTCGACGCAGGCTTTTAGGAACTGCAAAGCCTCCGGTGAAATCGTGCCGAATTGGATGAGCTGCTCCAGGGTGATTGGGTTCTTGAAGAATTTACGGATGGTGATCACCGGGCCGACCAGGGAGATGGGCGGGATGACCGAGTTGACGCGTGAGCCATCCGGCAAGCGGGCATCGACGTAGGGGCTGGATTCATCGATGCGCCTTCCCAGGGGCGATACGATGCGGTCGATGATGCGCATCACGTGTTCATCGCTCTCGAAGGTGAACGGCACACGGTAGATCTTGCCCGCTCTTTCGATGTAGATGTTCTTCGCACCGTTGACCATGACTTCGGTGATGGTTTCATCCTCGAGCAGAGGCTGCAAGGGACCAAAGCCGAGGATTTCGGCGCTGATTTGTTCGAACAGTCGATGCCGCTCAGGACGAGAGAGGACGATATTCTCTTCGCTAAGCACCTGCTCGAACAACTCCTGGATAGTGGTGCGCACCTCGTTGACCTTGGAGATGTCCATGGCAGGATCCAGCTCCGCCAGGAGCCTGTTTTGCACGCGCGTCTTCAAATCCATGTAGGTGTCGTGCTGGGACGAAACGCCCGGAGGCGCCACCCGCCTGGCTTGAATTGACATCAGCCGCGACTTACCGTTATCGGCATCCCCGCCTTGCGAGGTCGTACCCTGACCCTGTTCGAGACGTTTTAGGAGGGACATCGGTAATACTCCTTTTACTGCTTACCGCTCAACCTTCCCATACCGCTAATCGCCATCGCTTCTGCATCTTGTTCGCTCAATTCAGTGAGCCGTTGCCGCACGGCTTCGGCCAGCGCCAGGTAGGCTTTGGGCAAAGAGCGCGATTTATCTGCCAGCATGAAAGGCACCCCCCGGTTGACAGATGGCACCACGAGGTGCTCATCCAGGGGCAACACCCCGGCCACTTCGTGTTTGAAGCTTTCGGAGATTTTCTCAGGCGTGATGCCGATGCGCCTATCGAACTTGTTCATCACCAACAACATACGCTTGTGATCGATACCCATGGCGGTCAAGATATCCATGAAGAGCCGCGCGTTCCGAATGGCAGGAATCTCTTGCGTGGTCAGTAGCAGGATCAGATCGCTGCCATCCAGGGTGGCTAAGGCCACGTCAGTGAGAGGCGAAGAGACATCCACGACGACATAGGAGAATAGATTCTTAAGGTACTGTACAACCTTCGAGAACTGTTCACCGGTTATCTCGTCGGCAAATTCAGGCCGGGAGGGCGCGCATAGCACTTTCATCCCCGAAGCGGCGTGTGTGACCAACACACCTTCTACGACCTCGGCATCCAACTCATCCGCACGTGGAGCCAACTCAGCAACGCTGTTCTTGCCCCGCTCATTCAAGAAGACGGCTACATCCCCAAAATGGAGCTTGCCATCCACCAGCACCACCGGGGATTCCTCATTGTGAAGAGTCGCGCCCAGGTTTACTGTGACGGTCGTGCAACCTGTGCCGCCCTTCGGGCTGTAGACCACGATGACTTTGCCCTGAGATAATCTGGGCATGCCAAACGCAGTTCCGAGGCTAGGCATAGGCATCGAAGCAGGCGCCTTATCGCGCTCCTCCTGGGCCATCTTGCCTGCCCGCTTGATCGCTGAGGTCAACTCATCCACCGCGGGCGGTTTGGTCAGGAAATCACGCGCGCCGGCCAGCATGGCCCGGCGCATGTAATTCGGGTCACCCTGAACCGAGAGGATGACGATCTGGGTATGAGGGACAGTCTTGCGGATCATCTCCGTGGCGGTGATGCCATCCATGTCGGGCATGTTGATGTCCATGATGATGACATCCGGCTTGGTCTCTTTGGCGATGTCGATGCCCTCACGACCGGTGCGCGCCACGCCGACCACCTCGACGTCGTAGTCAAACTGCAGGAGCTTACGGATAGTCTCCCGAGTCTCGGCAATGTCGTCCACTATGATGACGCGAATCTTATCCCCAGGTGTCATCCGGTATCTCCACTAAGAAATTATACGCCACGGTAAAGGCCACAGGTAAATTACGGGGTTGTTTCGGGTACGATAATCGGGTCGACGCGCGGCTCCAGGGCGTAGGGCAACTTGACGGGCACCGGGAGGCGGTATTGGTTCAGGATGAACTGCAGGGTGGCTGCTTCGGTCTGGACGCGCGAGTCGTCCCCGGCAGGGCGCAGGACGATGGTAATTTGCGCCCCGCTGGCGATCAAATAGTTGAGCGCCTGAGCGTCCAGGGGGGTGACAATGAGGCTGATGAAATCAGGCGCGGGGGGTGGTGGGGCAGGCTCTTCGCCTTCTTCTGGCTGGGGGGTGGGCGTCGCCTCGGGTTGCGCGGTGTCCTTGACGCCCATCTCGTCACCGCTGAGGAAGGTGGCAAAGTTGCCCACGTTCAGCACCATGATGTTCTGGAGCAGGGTCTGACTGACCATGCGCGCCCGCTGACGTTCGGAAGGTACGGCATAAACCGATTGCCCGAGGCCGGAAATAATTTCCGCCTTGCCTACAGTCGGCTTATTGTAGACGTTGGGGTCACCGTCAACCTGGGCGGTCAGGTAATTTACCCCTTCTTGGGGGGTAACACCAGGACCGACGATGTTCAGAACCTGATTGGGTTGGATGGATTGAAAATCGGTGTCCACGTCGACTATTTTTATCGTGGTGATGACGTTGACGTGGTCGCCAGCCTTCACGGGGTAGGAGAGGAACGAGAGCACCTCGATGGGTACGCGGATGGCTACCATGCCGCGTGGGATGGTCAGGGCCGCATTGGAACCGGTTCCGGATAGCTCCTCCGCGCTGGAGACAAGCATGCTGTCGGTCAATACGATGCCTGGGTCCAGATCGAACTTGGCCAGGCGCCCTTCCACTTCACTGATGTTGGTAAACATCCCCTCGATGAATAACTCACGTTGAATCGGCACGAGTTTGAGCACATCGCGCGTGATCACATTCCCTCGCGGTACACTCTGGGTGACCACCATGATGTTGACGATATCGATGACCTGCGTCGACGCGGCTTGCTGGCTTCCCGGAGCAGGCTGGCGCAAATAACGCTGCCAGATGACCGCCACAGCCACCAGTCCCAACAGCAGGATGAAAGCCAGATAGAAAAACATTCTTCCCCGTCGCATGATAGCCTCCAGAGTGATATCGAGCTGTATTCAAACTGAATGTGCGATAGTCACCAACATTATAAGTAGTTCACTCTCTTAAGTATACTCATTTTCCCCTACACTTTTGATAGTGATTTTGGATTAGTTCACTCCAATCTATGTGCTGGTTATCCCGGCAATCACCACCTGGCCGCCCCTACCTGCATTAAACCCAGGAGTTACGCAGTTCAAGGGAAATTGGGGGGTGTTTTTATTATATCCCCGCTTGATTTTTTCGAACTTCGTGGTTCCTCCCAGGCGCGCCTATGTTAGACTATGTTCGCCTGCATCTCGAAGAGGTGACCATGCCGGTTGAGGATGCGCAACGATGGAATAAACGCTACGCCGAAGGCCTACACGGTGGGTTCGAGCGCCCACGCCCCTTTCTGGTCAAAGCAGCAGCGCTGCTGCCCGGCCATGGCCTGGCCCTGGACGTGGCGATGGGCCTGGGGGGCAATGCCGCCTTCTTGCTCGCCCGCGGCTGGCAGGTCGTCGGCGTGGACATCTCTCAGGTCGCTGTGCACCGGGCCAAAGCGCAACACCCCGGTCTGTGGGCGGTGGTGGCGGACATGACCCGCTTTCACCTGCCAGAAGCAACCTTCGACCTGGTGCTGAACTTCTACTACCTGCAACGCGAGTTATTCCCGCTCTTCGAGCGTGCTCTCAAACCGGGCGGCTTGCTCATCTTCGAGACGCTGACCTGCGATATGCAGGCTGTCCACCCAGATATCGACCCCGTTTACCTGCTCGAGCGCGGCGAGCTACGCCGGGCTTTCCAGGATTGGGAAGTGCTCATCTACCGGGAAGGCTGGCAACAGAAGGAAAGCGATCACCCCCGCGCCGTGGCCAGCCTGGCCGCCCGGCGCAGGTGAGCGATGCAACCAGCAGCCTAGAAAGGAGGCGCCATGTGCGGTCGATTTACCCTCACCGCAGAAATATCCGCCTTACAGGATAGCTTTCCCTGGCTGTACATCCCGCCGGAGCTGGCCCCGCGCTACAACGTCGCTCCCAGCCAACCGGTAGCCGTGGTGCCCAACGATGGTAAGGACCGGATCGACTTCTTCGTCTGGGGCTTGATCCCCTCCTGGGCCAAGGACCCCGCCATCGGCAACCGCATGATCAACGCTCGCGCCGAAACGCTGGCCGAAAAGCCAACCTTTCGCGCCCCCTTCCGCCGCAAGCGCTGCCTGATCCTGACGGATGGCTTCTTCGAATGGACGGCACGCAGCGACGGCAAGGGCAAGACCCCCATGTACCTGCGCATGGTCGACGGCAAACCCTTCGCTTTCGCCGGCCT
>JAQUAE010000142.1 GCA_028687395.1 Anaerolineales bacterium
GGTCACAAACGGGAATTATATCCCCATAACCCCCTGGCGACCGCCTAGTGAGGCCAGGGTTTCCTTAAGGTCAAAGCTCCTCGTTCTGTGTCATTAGCGAGGGCGCCAGCCCGAAGCAATCTCAACTAACTACGAGATTGCCACGCTCCCTCCGGTCGCTCGCTAATGACCTCCTCGAGAATGTCATCGCGAGGAGGGCGAAACCCGACGTGGCGATCTCATCCTGAATGCGAGATTGCCACGCTCCCTCCGGTCGCTCCTAATGACACGAGTGTCATTCCATTAAGAAATGCGCCTGGGCGCTGTGGAGATACTCGCAATGACGCTAAAATCTATGCAGATGAGCCGCTCGCCCTTATCACAGAACATAAGTTCGGTTATAATGCGCCTGGAGGTGCTGCGATGAGATTTACCTCGCCCCCCAACAGACACCATTTCGAAGCCCTGGTGTGGGAGCTGGTACGGCTCATCCCGCCAGGAAAGGTGAGTACTTATGGGCAAGTCGCCAAAATCATCCTCGCCGTCCTGGGCAGGACGGGCGGCAATGACCGCGCCTGGGGCGCCCGCTGGGTCGGCGGGGCTATGGCTGCCTGCCCGCCCGACGTGCCCTGGCAGCGCGTGATCAACTCGCAAGGGATGATCAGCCTGAAGAAGGGACCGGGCTACGACCGCCAGAAGGACCTGCTCCTGGCCGAGGGTGTGGTCTTCGACGTCCGCGACCGCGTCGACCTGAAGCGCTTCGCCTGGGAAGGCCCCAGCCAGGAGTGGCTGCAGGCGCGCACGCCCACGCCTGGTGCTTCCTCAAGCGGCTGAAGCAAGTGCGGCTATCCTGCCAGGGCGTGCTGGTGAGCCAATCCCCTCGCACTCACTTACACCAATCGGCCAGGCAGGGACCACCACTCGGGCAGGTATAATTCGTTACGGAAGTTCGGAGTTTTGAGGAAACAGCCTCAGGAGGGTTAATCTATATGGGTTTAAGCTTTCACCCGGTCACGCCCGAACGTTGGGGCGACCTTGAAACATTGTTCGGGAAGCGCGGCGCCACCGGGGGGTGCTGGTGCATGTGGTGGCGGCAGGCGCGCTCTGAGTACGACGCCAACAAGGGGGAGGGCAACCGGCAGGCGCTCAAAGCCATCATCGACAGCGGCGAGGTGCCAGGCATCCTGGCCTATCATGGCAAGCAGCCGGTGGGCTGGTGTTCGCTGGCGCCGCGCACAACCTTCTCGGCACTGGAGCGCTCGCGGGTCTTGAAGCGCGTCGACGACCAGCCGGTCTGGTCGATCGTGTGCTTCTTCATCGCCCGCTCCCACCGCCGCCAGGGAGTCACGCTGGGATTACTGCAAGCCGCCGTGGAATACGCCCGCCAGCAGGGCGCTGCCATCCTGGAGGGCTACCCCGTGGAACCCAAGGAGGGGCAAACCGCCGACGTCTTCGCCTTCACCGGGCTGGCTTCGGCCTTCAAAAAGGCCGGCTTCGTGGAGGTGCTGCGCAGGTCGCCCACACGTCCGATCATGCGTTACGTCATCCGGGAGGGAGAAAAATGATCCTCCGCTGTGCCTGGGTCCCCGACGACCCGCTCTACATCGAATACCACGACCGGGAATGGGGCACGCCGGTGCACGACGACCGCACGCTGTTCGAGTTCCTCATCCTGGAAGGCGCCCAGGCTGGCTTGAGCTGGTCGACCATCCTGCGCAAACGCCCGAATTACCGGGCTGCCTTCGACAACTTCGAGCCCCAGGCCGTCGCCCGCTATGGGGAAAAGAAGATCGCTGCCTTGCTGGCCGATCCCGGCATCGTGCGCAACCAGCGCAAGGTGCGGGCCGCGGTGGAGAACGCCAAGGCCTTCCTCGCCATCCAGGAGGCCTTCGGCAGCTTCGACGCCTACGTCTGGGAATTCGTCGGCGGAAGCCCCATCCAGAATTCCTGGCGCGCCGTCTCCGAGATTCCCAGCAAAACCCCCATCGCCGAGACGATGAGCGCCTCCCTGCTGCGCAGAGGCTTCAAGTTCGTCGGGCCCACCATCTGCTACGCCTTCATGCAGGCGGTAGGTATGGTCAACGACCACACCGCGCAGTGCTTCCGCTACAGTGAATTGAACCGTTTGTGATAGAATCGCTTCGTTTTTCGCCCCTTTAAATCGACGAGAGCCGGATACGCCGCCTCCGGCTCTCTCTAAGGAGGAGAAGAAGAGAAATCGCCCTTCGAGGTAGATGTTACCACTTACCGGTTGAAGCTGCTTGACGATTACTATACGATTACCCTACGCCAGCCCAACAAATTTGCCAATTTTCGCAGAAAAACCATGGATTTTGCAATTTTAAGCGAGCATTTAGGCCGCGTGTACAAGATTCGCGGCGCCAAGAAGGCCGAAGCCAAGCAAATCATCGCCTTGCAGGACGTGAACCTGGAAATCCGTCCCGGCGAGCTATTCGGGTTGCTGGGGCCGAACGGCGCCGGCAAAACCACGTTGATCAAGATTCTCACTACCCTGCTCGCCCCGACCTCCGGGAGAGCGTGCGTGGCGGGTTTCGACGTACAGAAAGAAGCCCCCAAGGTGCGCCCGCGCATCAACATGGTCTCCGGCGGCGAGTCCTCCGGCTACGGCCTGCTGACCGTGCGCGAGAACCTGTGGATGTTCGCCCAGTTCTACGGCATCCCCTCCCGCCAGGCGCACCAGCGCATCGACGAGCTGCTCGCCGTAGTGGGGCTGGCCGATCGGGCAAACAGTAAATCCTCCGACCTCTCCACCGGGCTGCGCCAGAAGATGAACGTCGTGCGCGGCTTCCTCACCGACCCCGACGTGCTCTTCCTGGACGAGCCGACCCTTGGACTGGACGTCGGCGCGTCGCGCGAGGTGCGCCGCTTCGTGCGTAAGTGGGTAGACGACGACCCCACCCGCACCATCTTGCTCACCACCCATTACATGGTCGAGGCCGACGAGCTGTGCGACCGGGTGGCGATCATCAACCAGGGCAAGGTGCTGGCCTGCGACGCCCCGGCCACCCTGAAACAACGCCTGCAGCGCGAGGCCATCTTCCGCATGCAGGTCAGCCCCTTGAACGGCTCGGGGCTGGGCGCGTTGCAAGGCTTGCCCGGCGTGCGCAAGGTGAGCCTGCACGAGCAGAACGGCGCCTCCACCCTGGAATTCATCCTGGAGCGCGAGGACGCCATCGCCGCGGTGGTCAACGCCCTGACCGCCGGCGAGACGCGCATCCTGCACCTGCAGAAGCGCGAGCCCACCCTGGAGGACGTCTTCGTGGACCTGGTCGGGCGCAGCATCGAGGAGGTCGAGCGTGCCGAGCAAGCCGAGGGTTAAGAAGAACACCGGCTGGAGGCTCTTCCTGCAGACGGTCGCCGCTCGCGCCTACCCGCGCGTCATCGGTCAGCAGCGCGAGAAATCCTGGATGTTCTTCGACATCTTCCTGCCCCTGATGGGCGTGGCGGCGTACATCTTCGTCTACCGGGCAATCGGCGCCCCCCAGGAGTACGTCGGCTTCGTGGTCATGGGTGGGGCGATGACCGCTTTCTGGATGAACATCCTATGGAGCATGTCCAGCCAGCTCTACTGGGAGAAGGAGCAGGGCAACCTGGCGCTGTACATCATGGCGCCCAACTCGATGATGGCCATCTTGCTGGGCATGGCCTTGGGCGGCATGCTCGCCACCACCCTGCGCGCCGTGGTCATCGTCGTCATCGCTAGCTGGCTCTTCCAGGTGCATTACGCCGTGTCCAGCTTCGCCCAGCTTTTCGCCGTCTTTGGTTTGTCGATGGTCGCCCTGTACGGCATGGGCATGATGGCCGCCTCGGTCTACCTGCTGCTCAGCCGGGAGGCCTGGCACATTTCCAACCTGGCGCAAGAGCCCATCTACCTGCTGTCTGGCTTTTACTTCCCGGTCAAGAACCTGAACTTCTACCTGGCGCTGGTCGCCTCGCTCATCCCGCTCACCCTGGGATTGGACGCCATGCGCCAGCTTTCATTCGCCTCCGGCCCCAGCCTGGGCTTTCTGAACGTCCGCCTCGAGCTTGGCGTGCTGCTCGTCCTGAGTGTGGCGTTCCTGATCGGCTCGTGGCGCCTGCTGCAGGTGATGGAAAAGCTGGCCATCCGCGAGGGCCGCCTGACGGAGAGCCGCCGGTGAGTGGCGCCAGCAGGCAGGTGGCACGATGAGCACCACTTCGCAGATCAGGGCCTCCTTCTTAGAACGCTGGCGCTCCTTCCGCCTGGCCACCTGGTTGGGCTGGCAGATCGAATCCAACTGGGCGGACCCCTTCCTGTTCGCCATCTACTCGCTGATCAAGCCCCTGGCGGGCACAGCCATCCTGGTGGTGATGTATAGCATCATCACCAGGAGCGACTTTGCCTCGCCGGTCTTCCCTTACATCTACCTGGGCAACGCCTTCTACATGTACGTCGGCCAGGTGATGACGGGCATCTCCTGGGCGGTGATCGATGACCGCGAGCATTACAAGACGATGAAGTACATGGTCATCGCCCCGCTGCACTTCCCCACCTACCTGATGGGGCGCGGCGTGGCGCGCTTCATCATCGCCACCATCTCGGTCTTCGTCACCTTGCTCTTCGGCGTGCTCTTCCTGGGCGTGGAGATCGACCTCGCCCAGGTGGACTGGCTGCTCTTCATCGCCAGCATGCTGGTGGGCGTGGTCATGCTGGCGATGATGGGCTTGATCCTGGCGGGCGTGATGCTGCTGCTGGCGCACCACTCCTGGGGGATCGGCGAGGCGGTAGCCGGGGCGCTCTACCTGTTCAGCGGGGCGATCTTCCCCCTGGAAGTGCTCCCGCCTGCCCTGCGCCCGCTGGGCTTCCTCATGCCGGTCACCTACTGGCTGGAGCTGTTGCGCCGCACGCTGGTGGGCCCGGTGGCCCAGGCCTTCCCCACCCTCGCGGCGCTGAGCAACCTGCAGCTCATGGGCATCCTGCTCGGCCTGACGCTGGCTTTCGCCCTGCTGGCTTCCTTCTCCTTTCGCTGGTGCATGCGCCTGGCACGCGAGCGCGGCCTGATCGACCTGGTCACTAATTATTAATCCTGCATTCCTAAGGGAGGAGACAATCACGCTTATGATTCCCATTTGGACAGACACGTTGCCCGACACCCCCATCGGCCCGCTATGCCTGGGCGCCACCGAGCGCGGGCTGGCTTTCATCGATTTCGAATCCAGCCTGGAAAGCTTCGCTGCACGGCTGGCGAGCAGGGGTTACGCCACTCGCCGTGACCAACCCGGTCGGCTGAAGGATGCCCTGGATCAGGTGGCAGCCTACCTGCGTGGCGTTCGCCGTGAGTTCGACCTGGCGCTGGACTGGAGGACGATGCTCCCCTTCCAGGAGGCGGTGCTGCGCGCCACGCTGGCTATTCCCTATGGTCAGGTGAGCACCTACGCCGCCATCGCCCGCCAGGTCGGCCGGCCGCGCGCCGCCCGGGCAGTCGGCCGCGCTGAAGCCACCAACCCCATCCCGCTGATCATCCCCTGCCACCGCGTCCTCGGCTCGGATGGCAAGCTGCACGGCTACGGCGCGCCGAGCGGGGTGCAGGTCAAAGCCTGGCTGCTGGCGCTAGAAGGCCGGCCGTGAAGCCTCGCGCCTGGCTGGCTTTTATCCTGTTGGGCGCCGTGTGGGGCTCGTCCTTCCTGTGGATCAAGATTGCCCTGCGCGAGGTCGGGCCGTTCACCCTGGTCGCCATCCG
>JAQUAE010000143.1 GCA_028687395.1 Anaerolineales bacterium
CATCCACGCGCCCCTGCTCGGCCAGACTGCGCGCCCCGCTCACCGCATCCTGCACATCGTAGATGCCCCAATTGCCGCGCAGCTGGTTGCGGTATTCCCGCCCGTAACCCGTACTGCCGCGGTAATTGACCTCCAATACGGCGTAGCCCCGCGTGGCGAAGAATTGGGCGCGCAGGTTGAAGCCCTGGCGCACCTGGCTGGTCGGCCCGCCATGGATGTTCACCAACAGCGGCGGCTTGCCCACCCCCTCGAAGCGGGGATTGTGGGGCGGAAAGTATAAGCCATAGGCGGTCTCCCCATCCATACCCGGCCAAGCAAGCGGCGCGGGTTGGGAATAAGCTTCCGCGGGCAGCTCTTCCGAAGTCGCACGTCGCCATATGCGCTCGCCGCCGGAACTCTGCAGGGTGATCAGGCGCGGCGGCGTCTGCCCGCCAGAAGCCAGCAGGCCAATACCCTCTGCCTGCCTGCCGGGTGTGAGCCCGATAGCGATCTGCTCCAGGTTGGCGTAGGCTTCGGGGACGCGAAGCTGCTCCTCGCGCCGCGTGGCCAGGTCCACCTGCCACAGGCTCACCTGTCCCTTATGGTTACGCAGGAAGATCACCCGGGTGCCATCCAGGCCGAATTGATAGGTGCGCATTCCCTGGACCCAGGCCGGTTGGGCGTGTTCGGCAGGTGCGTCAGTCAACCTGGCGACCTCGCCGCTGGCCAGGTCGTGCAGGTAAATTTGCCACCAACCGCTTTCATCCGAGACGTACGCCAGGTAGCGCCCATCCGGCGAGAACTGGGGTTGGAAGGCGGAGGTTTCATCCCCGCCGGCGAGGGCGCGCGCCCCGGCTAGCTGTGGGGGACCGCCCGGCGGAGCGCTGAACTCCCCCAGGTGTATCCAGGTGCCATCCCACGGCATGTTGGGGTGATTCCATTCCACCCAGGCCAGGCTGCGGCCGTCCGGCGACCAGGCAGGTTGCATGTAGAAATCGGCGCCGGCAGCCACTTGCTGCGGCCAGCCCTTGCCTTGCGCATCGACGATGGCCAGGCAATCCCGACCTTCGTAGGAGTGGACGTAGACCAGCCAGCGCCCATCCGGGGAGAGGGCTGGCGAGGCGCAGCGCCCGAAAGCCGGTGTGAGCGGGCGCGGGCTGCCAGCGCGCAAGGGCTGGGCGTAAATGCGCCCGGATTCAGCCTCGACGAAGTAAGCGTTTCCCGCGCCCAGACAAAAATCCCCGCCGCCATAACCCAAGCGCGCTTTGACGGAAAGCTCGCTGTTCAGGTCACGCGGCGCCTGCTCATCCGTCCCCTGGAGCACCAGAACGCTGCGATCGGCGCGGCGCTCCAACCAGGCCAGCTCCCCCTGGGGCGTCAACGCCAGGTCAGCCAGCGTGACGCCGCGCGACATGCTCCGCGGGGTAATGGGGCTATCCCACAAACCGTACTGGCGACGCACCTTGGGTGTACTCATTCATAGCCTCCTGGAGAGAGAGTTACGGCTTGAGCGCATCGGTATCACGCCCGCTGTTAAGCGGGGCGAAACTGCGCCGGTGGCACGGGCAGGGCCCACGCAGGTCGAGAGCGGCGCGGTGCTGCGCAGTGCCGTACCCCTTATGGCGGGCGAACCCGTAACCGGGGTATTGCGCGTCCATCTGGCACAGGGCGGCGTCCCGGCCGGTCTTGGCCAGGATGGAGGCCGCGGCAATGCTCAGCGAGCGCTGGTCGCCTTTGACCAGCGCGGTCTGGGGCAAGGGCGCCTCAGGTAGCAGGACGAAATCGATCAAAAGGTGCTGCACTTCGCTCTGCAGCCCCTGCAGGGCGCGCTGCATCGCCAGGCGGGTGGCTGGCAGGATGCCGAGCTGGTCGATCTCCTCGTTGCTGGCCGCGCCGATCGCCCAGGCGGTAGCCAGTTGCTTGATGCGCTCCGCCCATGCAGCGCGCGAAGTGGGCGTCATTTGTTTGGAATCACGCACGCCCAGCAGCCGCCCGGCCAGCGCGGGTCTGGGTGGGAAGATCACCGCCGCGGCGACGACTGGGCCAGCCAGCGCACCGCGGCCGGCCTCATCCAGCCCCGCCACGCTGCGCACCTTCCCTTCCCACAGGCAGGACTCGTAATAGAAATCAGGCTGGGTCGGGACGTAGCTTGCCAGCGGGTCAGGCATGTCGCTCCAGGGAATATGCGCCGGTCAGGTAGTTATAGCGGATGCGCAGGATGTCCAGCGCCATGTGCACCGAGTCGGGCACCACGCGCACTTTGCTATCTGGATTGAAATACCAGGGGATGGGCAACTCGAGGATGCTATAGCCCAGCTTCCTGGCAATGAAAAGGATCTCAACATCGAAGGACCAACCGCAGAGGGTTTGGCGCCCGAAGAGCTGTTCAGCGACCCGGCCGCGAAAGCACTTGAAGCCGCACTGGGTATCGTGCAAGCCCGGCAACGCCATGAGGCGAATCAGGAGGTTGAAGGCGCGCCCGACAAGGTGGCGGTGCGCCGGTTCGTTGTAGCGCACCGCGCCCGGGGCCTCGCGGGAGGCAATGGCGACGTCGTAAGCGTCCAGTGCAGGTGGTAAAAAGCGGCTGAGCTGGTCGACCGGCATGGAAAAATCGACATCGCACATGAAGCGGTGCTCGCCGCGCGCCGCAAGCATGCCCCGCCTTACCGCCAGCCCCTTGCCGCGCCGCGCCTCGTGGCAGACGCTGATCTGCGGGTATAGGCGGGAGTATTCCTGGGCCAGCGCCAGCGTGCGGTCGCGGCTGCCATTTTCCACGACCAGCACCTCGGAGGCGTAGGGTTGTGCATCCAAGAACGCCAAGAGCGCGTCCAGCGCGCTGGGCAGGCGACTTTCCTCGTCATGCGCCGGCAGGATGATAGACAGGAAGGGTAATGACAAGCGAACCTGCTCCCCGGCGCCTCACTTGAGCACCAGAACGATGATGAGGAAGGCAACCAGGATCACGATGTTGACCAGCGCCAGGCAGCCCAGGGCTAACATCTGCCGCGAGGAGAACGGCGCCTTGTTCAGTGTGCTGGCAATTTTATCGTCGCGTGGCGGGCGGACAGGTTTTATCACCGCCGGTTTGGCCTGTTCCTCTTTCATGGAGAAGGTATCCTCGATCAACGCCTCCTCACCACCAGCAAGGATGGCTGACCGGATGGGTATGAGCGCCTCGACGATGGCTTGTACCTGTTCCTTGCCCATGATCAGCGCGCCCTGCAAAAGGCTGGCGGCGAAGCGATCCAGCCCATCCTGCCGGAAGATACGCGCGTTGGGGCGGTTGAGCTCCACGTGCGCGCCTGGATCCATCAGGAAGAGAACCGGTTCGACGACCAGGGTGAGCTTGCCGCGGTTCAGCAGGTAGGTCTCCACGGCGCGCGACATCAGGCTCACCCGGGTGATCAGGTTGGGGCGCACGGGTTTATAGGACTGGGAACGCTCGTCCAACTGCTCCCAGTTTTCCCCGGCAGCGCGGAACACCCCACGGATGGCGCTGGTGTAAAGCATATATGCACCCGTCGGGCCAACCAGGACCAGCGGGATGGTCACGTCCACACCGCTCAAGACGACGTTGCGCAGCAGGATGAAGCGGTTATCCAGCAGACGGGACAATGCGCTCACCAGCATCTCCTCAGCCTGGGCGTCAGGGGAGGGTTTGCCCGGCGCCAGTGCGCCCAGCACTTTTCCCAGCCCACCCGACAAGGGGGATTGCTTTTTGAAATCCGGATTTTCGATAACCTTCATAGCATCATCCTTCGGCAAAGCTCGATGGCGGCGCAGGCACGCGCAGGCCGCCATTTATGGCATGGCGCAGGTAAGCTCGAACCAGCCGAGCGCTCTCCATTTCGGCTCGCTGGCGGTAAGCCTCCAAATTCTGGCGCGGCAGGTGGGAGAAGATCTCCCTCTCCATGCGCTCGTTCGAATCGAGCAGCGCGTAATACTCTTGGGGTGACAGCCCCTGCCGCTCGGCAAAGACCTCCACGGTACGGGTTCGTTCGCCAGGTTGCAATTGCCCGGCCAAGTCGTCGCGCCAAGCCAGCAGGTATTGATCCTGGACGAACGGCAACCAGCCGCGGGGTGTGGCACCCTGCAGGTCAGAGGCGATGTACCCAGCTAAAGCAGGCAGGATGTTGCGGTCCAGGTAGGCGCGCAGGACGTTGTGCAGATATAGACGGTGAGGGAAGCTCTCCCAATTGCTGCTTAATCCAAAGGTGGGCGAGAAGATATCCGACGCCCAGAACCAATCCGCCAGCAGGTGACAGATATAGCCAGCCAGGAATGCCGCCTGCCCTGGGGGAAGGGCATCTGGACGCGCCAGGCGGGGATAGGCATCGAAGAACTGCGCCCAGGCCGGCTGGCGGTTGCGCTGGACGGGCAAATCGAAGAAATGGGTCACCAGGCGCGGCTGCCCCGAGACGACCTGCACGTCGGGCGCCACGTTGCCCAGGAGAAATTCGCCGCGCCGCTGGCGCAGAAAGTCACGCTCTTCCCGGTCGAGCACCTCGTCGGTAAGCAGCGCTTCAGCCAGGCTCAGGTGATAAAAGGGGGTCGGCACACTGGGATTATAAGCCACTTATCCGGCCGGGATAAGGCGAGCAGGATCAGATTAACGGCACGCCATCCATACGGTCATGCTCGGCATCCCCCTCGCCCACCACCAACGCTTCGGCGCCGGGTTCCCCGGCCAGGCGCACCGGGTGGGTGACCTCGAAGGTGCTGGCCAACTGCGGGAGGCGCTTCCCCACCACGATTTTCTTCCCCTGCTTCAAGCGGGCGACGACCTCCTGGCGGGATAGCAGGACATGATCGGAGAAGGTGGGGCCGCGCCGCTCGTACGCCCGTGCCCAGGCAACCTCGCGGGAGGATTTCTGATGCACTGCTTCGATCACCACGTCGAATTTCGCTTTAGCCATTACGTTGCCTCCACTGGCGGCTAAAACTTGCACGTTGGAAGGCAGTTCATTCCAACGTGCAAGCATCGGCCTGTCGGGGCGGGCGGACTCGAACCGCCGACCCCCGCGTCCCAAACGCGGTGCGCTACCGAACTGCGCTACACCCCGTCGTGTGCAGGCGAGTATAATGCGTCTTAGCCGTATCAGTCAAGGAGAATGCCATTCACCCCCTCACCCGCCTCATTCACCAGCACGCCCTCCAGCATGCCGAAGACCTGCCCTTCTGGCAGGTGCTGGCCGAAGGGCATGGCAGCCCGTTGCTCGAGCTTGGCTGCGGCAGCGGGCGCGTGCTGCGCCACCTGGCTGGGACCGGGCAGCGCGCCTTTGGGCTGGACGACCAGCTCGATCCCCTGGCGCTGCTGCGGCGAGATTGGCTCCTGGATGAGGCTCCGCCTGTGTTCCTGGCGGACATGGGCGCCTTTCATTTACAGGCTGCCTTCGGGCTGATTTTCGTCCCCTGCAACACCTTCAGCACACTGGATCAAAGACAGCGCGCCGCAACGCTGGCGTGCGTTTTTCGCCACCTGCGGCCAGGCGGCGCCTTCGTGGCTTGCCTGCCGAATCCCATTTCACTACGCCGCGTTCCCAGTCGCGGCGAAACGGAAGTGGAAGAAGCCTTCCCGCACCCGCTGGACGGCTCGCCGGTGCAGGTGAGCAGCGCCTGGGAGCGGGGGCGCCGGCTCTTCAAGCTTACCTGGCACTACGACCACCTGCTCC
>JAQUAE010000144.1 GCA_028687395.1 Anaerolineales bacterium
CCGCTGATCCTGATCCGGGCATGAACGGGAAATTCCACCTCTGTCAGGCTGGCCAGGTCAATGTCGTTATTGCGGCCGAAGCGACGGGGGTCTTGACGGAAGAGAGGCAGCATTTTGACAGCCAACTTGAGGAAACCTTTGGGAAACACAGAATAATACAGTTTCTGCGGCTGGAAGGCCGGGCCAAGCTCGGGGAACCGGGCTGGGTCACCTGCGGATGCGAAAGCGCGCACGGCGGCGTTGTGGATGG
The DNA here is from genome assembly GCA_028687395.1 of Anaerolineales bacterium. Classification (GTDB taxonomy): domain Bacteria; phylum Chloroflexota; class Anaerolineae; order Anaerolineales; family UBA4823; genus JAQUAE01. The sequence continues at coordinate 251 of JAQUAE010000144.1, forward strand.
CGACGTGATCAGGATGGCGGTAACCGCCGATCGGGTCGAAGGTGACCACCACCTGGGGCTTCTGCTCGCGGATCACCTGGACCACCCGGGCGGTCACTTCTTCGAGGGGCGCCGTAGTTAAAGCCTGGGGATGGTGGTTTTCGGGCTGTCCGGGCATGCCGGAGTCCCGGTAACCCAGGTGTATTACATCAGCCAGTTGCAACACTTTGGCTGCCTCGACCAGTTCGGCCCAACGCAGATCGCCAACTGTGGCGAAAGGGCCAAGGTATTCTGGAGCGACAGAGCCCGCTTCGCCCCGCGTGGCGCAGGCGTACACAACGCTGGCTCCCTGGGCTGCATATTTCGCCAGTGTGCCGCCTACCCCGAACGACTCGTCGTCGGGATGGGCGCCAAAGAAAATGAGTTTTTGCTGTCGTTGCATAAATTCCTTCAGTTTAAGCATTTCCATTCTTCCATTTTCCTAGCCCACTGAGCAAAATCTCTCTCGCCCGATGAGTGGAAGCAGTCAGAACATAGGCCAGTTTATGGTTTCTGTGCAACGACGATTTCCATCGGTAATCCCAGAGCGGCAACTGCGTGGCATCCAGGGTGCGAAAATGCGTTACATTCTGTGACATGGGGGTTGTTTGGGTTCAATTCAATAACATGAATTCATAAAGTGCTGGACCGTGTTCCACAGCCTGGGTTTCAGCCAGCTTCACATCCAGTTCCATCTCCGCATTAAAACGGAAGTAATACGGGTTGGCTATCAAGCGGATCAGTCGCTGCTTCCAGCGGGGCATGCTTTCCAACAGGCTGAAGGTGTCAATCAGGCGCGGCTGACGCAACTTAACGTGAACTGTGCCTGCGCTTGCTTGCCAGTGAAAATCCAACGAGCGGGGGTAGCTTTTGCCACTCGGATGATCCTGAAAATCGGCTGTTTTCAAAGTGAGCGACTGTCCTTTGTCGACCAGAACGCGATCTTTATCAGCCAACATAAAGATTGGAATTTTCTGCCTTCCGTGGCTCCGCCCGGTTTCGATTTCGACAAAGATGACAGTGAAATCGCCAACGTGCGCCCGCCCCCAGTACCAGTGTGAGATGACCCGCTCCAAGCCTAAATTGCCCCAGTTGTGGTCGTGATAGCCAGTTCCCTTTACCGAGTGGGTTTTTCCATCATAGGTCAGGGTACCCTCGACCTGTCCGTAGGGGATCGGCACCAGCCAGGCGAAATAGCGGGATAGCGCCTCGTCAAAGTAAGTTTTGCCTGCGCCAGGCCGCCAGGAAGGAGCCTGGCCTGTGAATACCAGGTCAGCCGCCAATTCTTTGCCTTCCGCGTGAAGTTCGTAGTGGCGCAGGTCGCCCTGCACCCAGCTCGACCCGATATTCACCTTACAACGATCCGGAGCGGCTTTGAACTGGTCGGCGGGATAGAGTAACGGAGTGGCGCCAAGTTTTGATCCGTCTGGGCGCGTGATGGTCAGTGTGATCACCGGGGTTAGCGGGTCGTTCCGTTGCCGCAAAGGTTTGGTGGCGTATACAATCACCGCTGTAGAACCATCGTCCAGCCATGCGTCAAAATACCACCACTCAAAAGTACCCGGGGCAGCGTCTGTACGCAGGCCATCTTCCCAGGCGGCAGGTTCAATGGCCAATCTATCCCGCCGAAGAAAGTCGTTTCCATCCGCGAATATTATTTGTTTTGCCATCTACTCACCGTAAAGCATCTCACCCACCTGGCGCAGGGTGGAAAGTTCCGATACATCCCGATCCAACAGGGGCAAGCGCGACATGATCAGCTTGCCGAAGCGCTCTTCGATCTCTGCGAGATAGAGCTTTTGCACGCGCGCCCTGGCGGCCAGAAAGCGGTTGCCCTCAATAACTTCCGGCAATATATATTGATTGACTACCAAAGCTTGAACCGGGATGCCCAGGCGGTCGAGCCCCGTGATGGCGCTGTGGGTTTCCTCAATGGGCAATCGTTCCGGCAGCAACACGAGGTTGAAGATTGTGGAAACCCGATCCCGCATGACATTTAAGGCGTTCTCATACCGGTGCTTATCGCGCTCCAGGTCCTCAAACGAGTTCTCATCCATGTCCATTAGCTCGGCCAGTTTCTGGCCCTCCTGGATCTGTTTTTGCAGGAAACCAGCCCAGTCGAAGGGCATGGCCAGTTCCCGCAGGGTCTTGCCGGTGGGAGCTGTGTCGAAGACGATCACGTCGCTATCGGGTTCATCCAGAAATGTGACGAACTGGTCGAAAGTGGCCATTTCCTCGGCACAGGGGGTACTGATGACATCCCCGCCAAAGGTCCCCGTCATCTGGCCCATTACGCTATTCAGGCGGTTTTGGAAAACGCCTTTGGCGTCGTTAGGGTTGATGTTGAGCCCGCACAGGTTGGGCACGTGGCGGATGGGGATGCGAGCTTCGCCGCCGATTTTCTGGCCAAACATGGCGGACAGGCTCACGGTTGGATCGGTTGAGACAATGGTGGTCTTGTAGTTGTGATCGGCAAACCACACTGCTGTTGCAGTAGCCAGAGTGGTCTTACCAACGCCCCCTTTACCGCCGAAGAACAGGTACTTCGTCGTCCCATTGGGGGTAGTGAGTTGCTTGAGATCTTTATTCATTTTCCTTTTTCTCCTTGATTATCTGCGCTTCCACAATCGGAAGCAGTGCAGTTTTAATTGATTCGATATTGACGGGGATGCCAGTCGATGCAGCATTCCCATTAACCAGGACCGCCGGCAGGGGCATTTGACCGCTGTTGGCGCTTTGAAACCATTGTGCAATCAGGCTGCGCGGTACCGCACCATACATCGCCGATGACGCGGATATCTCCTTGACCTGGGCAACCACACCCGTATCAGCGATCGCTTGCGCCACGGCCTGGCGGGCTTGCTCGTCGAAAGGCGCCATGCCGGGAATACAACAACTGCCAGTGATGATGGTCACCGTCAGCATCTTGGGGTCTTTGCGAAGAAAGTTGATTGGCATAGTTCATCGTCTCCTTTTGTTTGTCTTATACATTATTTGTAAATGCGAAATATATATCCAAAAAAAGAGCTAAATTACAGGGGTTGCTCTGAGCAACAGAGGTTACGAACTTTAGCGATGGAATGCGTGATCGTTTCCAGGGCATGCAATACAGCCGGGCGCTCCTCTCTGGGCATCTCGCCCAATACTTGCTTGAAGAATTCCTGTAATTCTTGCTCCAGGGCCTCTTGCACCTGCCTGCCCTGGCTGGTCAGCCCAACCTGCACCACCCGCCGGTCTTCCTCGTCGGGCTCGCGCCAGACAAGCTTGTTGTGGACGAGCTGGTCGACCATGCGGGTCATGGTGCTGCTGGCCAGCCCCATCGCCTCGCTCAACTTGTTCATACTGACCGTCCCTTTTCCAGGGAGAGCGAGCAGTGTGTAACCCTGGGAGGTCGTCACCCCATGCCGGGCCAGACAGGCCTGGCTACACAGCTCATAGTTGCGCATGAGCTGATAGAGTTGTCGTTGTAAATGTAAGGCGAAGGAATTCCTGAGTTCGACCTGCATCGCTTGCCACCAAGATAGGTTGTAGTTATGAATATTTGTATATTACAATATTAATCGTGTTTTGTCAAGGTTTTCTGCAAAATCGCCGCGGTAATTGTCGAAATCCAGGGGAAGCGATTGAAGCGTTTGCTATACAGTTCAGGGGGTCAAATTCGCTGAACAACAACAATTTATCTTGACGCCCCCCTGCATGTATAGTAAACTGTGGGTCGCCAGGTCCCGTGGTGTAGCGGCCAAACATGCGGCCCTGTCAAGGCCGAGATCGCGGGTTCGAATCCCGTCGGGACCGCCAAACCAGGCAATGATGAGGCTATCCTCGCCGGATAGCCTCATTTGATTCAGCTGCCCCGGGGGGCGTCTATCTGCACCCGCCCCCCATTTTTCGCCTGCACCTCAGCCAGCTTGCTGCTGAATTGGGTATAGTACAGGTGGGCGTACAACCCGTTCATGGCCAGCAACTCGGCATGGGCGCCTCTCTCCACGATGCGACCGCGATCCATCACCAGGATGACGTCCGCCGCCAGCACGGTGCTCAAGCGGTGCGCGATGACGATGCTGGTGCGCCCGGCCATCACCCGTTTCAACGCCTCCTGGATGAGGGACTCGGATTCGCTGTCCAGGTGGCTGGTGGCCTCGTCCAGGATGAGGATGCGCGGGTCCTTCAAGATCACCCGCGCCAGGGCGATGCGTTGCTTCTCGCCGCCGCTCAAGCGATAGCCGCGCTCGCCCACCACCGTATCGAACCCATCGGGCAGCCCCATGATGAAGTCATAGATGTTCGCCGCCCGGGTGGCTTCTTCGATTTGCTTCTGCGAAGCCTCCAGGTTGGCGTAGACCAGGTTGGTCAGGATGGTATCGTGAAACAGGTGCGTCTCCTGGGTAACCATGCCGATCTGCCGGCTGAGCGATTCCAGCGTGATGCTGCGCAGGTCGTGGCCATCCAGCAGGATGCGCCCCTGGGTAGGATCGTACAAGCGTGGGATCAGATAAGTGAGGGTGGTCTTTCCCGCGCCGCTCGGACCCACCAGGGCAGCCAGCTCGCCAGGGCGCACCTTGAAGTTGATGTCCTCCAGGGCGTATTCGCGCGCCTGGCTGGCAGCCAGTTCCTCCCCCGAGCGCCTGTCGTTCGGGTCTGAATGGAGCGCCTCGGCCCCCTTCACCTCCTGCCGCCCTTCAGAGAACACCGTGCTGACGTCCTCGTGCTTACCGTAACGGCGCACCTCATGCAGCAAGTAGCGGGGATCGACCTGGTAACGAAAGGAGAGGCCCTCGAATTCCACCTCGCCGCGCACTTCACCCAGCGTCACCGCCCCCGGCGCATCGCTGATTTCCAGCGGCAGGTCGATCACCTCGAAGACGCGCTCGAAGCTCACCGCCGAAGTGGCGAACTCGACCGGGGCGTTGGCTAGCCCCTGCAGAGCGCTGTATAGGCTGGTCAGCAGCGCCCCGAAGGCCACGATCTCGCCGATGGTGAACACCTCCTGCATGACCAGGTAGCCGCCGATGCCGTAGACCAGCGCGGTGCCGACTGCCGAGAGCATACCGATGATGACGAAGAAGGACACCCCGGCCACGGCACGCTGCACGCCGATGTCCCGCACCCGGGCGGCGCGCGCCTTGAAGCGATCGGTCTCCACCTGGCCGCGGCCGAACAGCTTGACCAAAATTGCCCCGCCGATGCTCAACGTCTCGTTCATGATGGCGTTCATTTGAGCGTTGACTTCCATGTGGCTGCGCGCAATGTCCCGCAAGATGGCCCCCAGCCGCCGCGCCGCCAGGATGAA
>JAQUAE010000145.1 GCA_028687395.1 Anaerolineales bacterium
GCCATGGTTTTTTCCTCCAGAACTTCAAACGGATAGGGTTGATTGGTTTTGCCCGGGCTGATCCTTTAGGTAAGAATGGATCACTTAAGATGAATGCGAGGTTTGGGTTTCGGCTGGGATTTGGTGAGCTTGATGCGCTCCGGGCGCAGCAGCTCGCGCTTATCCACCGGGAAGGCTTCGGGGTGTTTGGTGCGATAGTCCCGGCACCAGCGGGCAGCCTCAGGATCCCAGGGGAAGGGAGGTTGGGTGGGGTCGTCGTGAAAATTCTTATACTGCACCATCTCGCCGATCATGATGACCAGCCAATCCAGCGAGCGACTGGCGGTCCACCAGGCGGCGTCGATGCATACCGTGCCGTTGATGTGGTTGATGTTCGGGTGCCAGATGGGGGTGAGCCACTTCATCCCCGGCCAGCGTTGGGGGTATTGGTTGTGCAGGTAGATCTCCACCTGGTGCCTGGAAGCGATCTTGGGGTTGCCCTGCCGGTCGACGGAATGGATGCCCTTGCACTTGAAGGTGACGATATAACGCTCGGGCGGCAGGCCGGGGCGGGCGGATTTGGCATCGAACTCGATCAGGTCGCTGCGCGCTGCCAGCTCCTGCATCAGCTTGTAATCTGCCCACAAGCGGCGCATGCGCGGGCTCTGCTCGACGGATAGCCCTCCCGCGGTGATATCGGCGGTCAGCACCAGGCGATCCCCCGAGGGGATGTCGGCGCTTGCCAGGGTTTCATCCTCGCCTAGCTCACGACCCAGCGCCTTGCTATCCAGACGGTAGCCCATCGGCCGCCCGTCGGGCCCCATCGTGGGCAGCAACAGCAGGGAGGTCAATTCGGAGACTAGGTCGCGCACTGCCACGTCGTCGGGCACTTCGGCGCGCCGCGCCCCGCCATTGGGCAGAACAATCGTGACAGGTAAATCAGGCATGCGAAACCTCCATAGTAACCAAAGTACGTATCAGGCTCACTCGTGTTGGTGAGGCACCTGGCAGGTGCCGGTCACTGCCCAGCAATCCGCATGATGGTAGGTATTGCAGATCGGGCAGATCTTGATGCCGCGCGGATCGTTCTTCTTGACCTCCTCCAGGCAGAAGGGGCAGCGGTGTTCTTCGACGGCTTTCAGACGCACGTGGTGGCGGCTCCTGCGCACCGGGTAGGCGGAAGCGCCTGGATTGGAGAAGGGCGGCCCTTTTGTGGAACGACGTTGCCTGGAGCGAATGCGCAGGCGGGTCGATTGGATCAGGTCGTTAGCCCAACGGGCGGGTTTGGTAAGCGCCAGGTTCACCTTGGGCTTCAGGCGATTCACACTGCCATCCAGCTTGGACCATTGCTGGCGCCAGTAGCGACCTTGTACGAAGAGGGGGAGAGCAGGTGATGTTTTAGACTTGCTCTGCGCCGGGCGTGGGGCTGAGCGGATCTTCGGTTTGCGCGGCGCCGGCTGGCGGCGGGGCGGATGTGAAGGCGCCTGGCTGCGCTTGCTCACCTTCAAGGCGGGGGCCTTCCGGGTCGCCTTGACCGGCCTCCAGGCGTGCAAGGACAGCCAGGCGGCGACCAGAGCGACGCCCTCCTGCAAAGGCACGTCCCACACCGCTGATCCAGAGGCCTGTGCTCCCAAGGTGATGCCGGCGTAGCCGTTGGTCAGAGGGCTCAGCAAAAGCAGCCCGCCAGCCAGCGCAAGCAGGGCGGCCCCCCACTGCCACCAGGCGCTGAAGTGCACCAGCAGGCTACGGGCGGCAAAGCCGGAGACGAGCCCCAAGGCGGCTACGGTGATGAGTTTGAGCGCCAGGGGATGGATGAGTCGGTTGGAAAGGAACACCAATGGGACGGCTCCCGCGGTCGCCAGGACGGTCAGCGCCGCCAGCGCCGACCTGCCGGGCAGGCTGTCCACCAACCGGTAAAGCCAGGTGTTGCCGGGATTAGCCATGACGCGCACCTGCGTGCTCAAGGGTGACCTCAATCATTGTGAAATAAGACCCTGCCGCGCGCCGGGTTGTTCTCCTCTTCGAGCTCCACCGTCTCGCCGAGGTGCAGGCGCTGGCGCAGGACGGATTTGGGGTGGCTGGCGGATTCCTCGAAGTGGCTGAAGTGCAGCGCCTGTTCCAGGTCGCCGGTCAACTCGTAGAAACGGTACTCCTGCTGGTTGAAGGCGCGCAGGATGTGGAGCTGGGGAACGCCTATGCTTGACAAGGTGTGCTTGAGGAAGGGCTCCTCGCCGGTGATGACGTGGGTCATCTGCGTTTCCCGCAATGCGCCGCACATCGGGCAATGCGCCGCCTCGAAGCTCACCTCGGAGATCGGGCGCAGCACCTGCTCGATGGTCTTGCACTGGGGGCATTCCAGCGCCAGGATGAGCTCCTGGTCCAGTTCGATGACCGCCCCGGGGCCCAGGTCGGCCTGGGCGATCTTGAACAGGTCATCCAGGGTGGCGGTCTCCGCCCGCATGGGGAGCTCGCTCACCTCGCCGTAGCTCCAATGGCTCTCGCAATCCTGCCGCGCCAGGTAAGCGCTGGTGTGCATCTCGTTGGTCAGGCCGTTGAAGTGGATCACCTTGCCCGCCTCGACCGGCATGCCGTGGATCAGCTTGAGCGCCTCCTGGGATTGCATGGCGCCGATGATGGAGGCGATGGTGGGTGTGGTGGGCACCTTGCCGAGCAGGACGTTCTGGCGCGCCAGCAGCGGGCAAGAATAACGCACTGCCAGGTCGCGCCGGGCCTGCTCGGTGAGCGAGCACTCGAAACAGGCGCCCTGCCCAGGCACGAAGACGCGCACCAGGCCTAGCAGCTCCTGAATGGCGCCGTCCACCCAGGGTTTGTTCATCCAATAGGCGTACCGGTTGAGGGCCAGGCGCGCCTCCCGGTTGTCCAGGCAGCCAATCAGCGCGTCCATGCGGCGGATGACTCCCAGGCCGATTTGAGTGGTGATGTCGCCGTGCAGATATTGAATGTGAATGTGGGGGTTGAGTTCTTTAGCGCGGGCTGCGGCTACCTGGGCCTTGCGCCGCCCCGAGTCGCTCTCGCGGAAGAGCGGGGAGCGGCTCAGGTTGGCGGCTTCGATGGTGTCGAAATCAACCACGAAGATGTGCCCGATGCCCATCAACGCCAGGTTCTTCAGCACCTCGTTACCCAGCGCCCCTGCCCCGACCACCATGACCTTGGCGGCCTCCACCTTCTCCCGTTCCCACCAGGAGATGAAGTTGAAGGTGCCCAGCCGATCGGTGCGCAGGTTGGGGATGTGCAGCGGTTTTTCCGGAGCGACCGGTAGGCGCCGTGGCCCGGTGGGGGTTTCGCTGGTGGCCGGCTTCCCTGGAGGGGGCGCCGCCTGGCGCTCTTCCTGAGCCAGTGCGTGCGCCTTGGCAACGTTGCTCTCGCTGATGGCGCACACGAACCACCCGATGCCTGGGCGCGGCTCGATCAGCTTGCTCTCGGCCAGCACCTTGAGCGCCTCACGCAAGGTGGAGCGGCCGATGCCCAATTGCTTGATGAGCTCACGCTCCGGGGCTAGCTGTTTGCCAGCTTGCAGGCTGCCATCCAGAATCGAAGCGGCCAGCTTGCCGGCAGTGATTTCCGTCAGGGTTTTGTGGGTGATGGGTTTGATCGCCATGTCTTCTCTCTGGTATCTTGGTCTGACCACCAAACCAGATTATAGAGAAGCCGTGGCGAGGGGTAAATAGTACTTAAGTACTATTTACATCCCGGTGAGCCAAATCCACCTGGCTCACGGGCAGGCGGTAGACGCGGTAACGTTTGTAGACCCTGGCGCCCATTTTCTCCGCCAGGGCGGGGGTGTAGGGATTGTCATCCGAGGTGAGCGAGAGGTCTACCCAGTGGTAGCCTTTGCTGGCTGCACGCCGCGCCATCTCGTCGAAGAGCAACACGCTCACCCCGGCATCCCAATATTCGGGTAAAACCAGGACGCTCTTGATCGCCAGGCAGGCTGGTTGCCGCTTCAGGTCGCGCCACAGGCGCAGGAAGTTCCATGGGTAGCGCAGCCCGTTGGCGTGTAAGAAGGCTTCGTTCAGGTTGGGAATGCCGGGGAACCAGCCCACCGCCCGCCCCTCCACCTCAGCGAACAACACCAGATCCGGGTCGACGATCTGGCGGAACTGGGCCAGCGTGGCGTGCAGGGCTTCGCGCTGCCAGGGGATGTAGTCGGGCAGGTGGGCCAGGGCGGCGTTGATCAGCAGGTACACCCTTTCGATCTCGTCTTCCCAATGCACCAGATCGGCGCTGCGCACACGAATCCAGCCGCGCTGCCGCAGCCGTTCCGCCAGGCGCGCCAGGCGTTGTGCCGCGGGGGTGGTGAGATCCAGGTCGACGGCAAACGCCAGGTTGTCCCCTCGGGCGGGGCGAAAGCCGAAGCGCTCGAAGTACTCCTGGTAGTAAGGCGGGGTGTGGCCGCACAACAGGGCCGGCGGGCGCTCGCGGCCTTCGACCAGCACCCCGTAGCTGTCCTCGTAATCCAGGTTGAACGGTCCGTAGAGCGCCTTCAAGCCGCGCTCGGTCGCCCAGCGGGCGGCGAAGGTAAACATGGCCTCCGCCACGCGGTAATCTTGGATGCACTCGAAGAAGCCCACTATGCAATCCTGCTGGTTGCGTGCCTGGTTGGTGACGCGGTCCTCGGCCAGGCACAGCGTGCCAGCCAGCCTGCTATCCTGGTGGGCGGTGAAAAATTCGGCCTTCCCGCCGCGCTGGAAGAAAGGCCCGCGGCGCGGATCGATTTGCTTGCGCCGTTCGGGGAGCAAGGGCGGCACCCACAGCGGGTCGCCGCGGTAGATGCTCCAGGGGAAGGTCAGGAAGGGGCGCCGCTGGCGGCCCGTGCGCACCGCCCGAATCTGGATGACGCTCACAGGGTCTCTTGGGTGGGCGCGGCGCGCAGGCGGGCTAATTCCTGGGTGATCATGGCGTGCCGTTCGCGGCTCAAGGGGTAGAGGGCGGCGAAGAGGATGCCCACGCAAAGCAGGACGGCCGGCACCGGTCCGATCACCACGCGGATGCCCAGCAGGGCACTGGTTGGCTGTTGCGCCGCGTTGGGGATGTAGCCCGTGGCGTCCAGCACCAACAAGACCAGTGGGATGGCGATGGAGGAGGCCACCTTTTGCATCAACGTCACCAGGCTGTAGAAAATCCCTTCGTGCCGCTCCCCGGTCTGGTATTCATCCCACTCCACCGCGTCGGGGATGATCGACCAGGGCAGCACGTGCGCCGCGCCCACGCCGATGCCTGCCAGCATGCACAGGAAGAGCAGCAGCTTGAGGTCGCTGGCGGGGCTCAAGGTGATCAACACCAGTTGCACCGCCGCCCAGAAGGCGATCCCGCTGATGTAAGCCCAGCGTTTGTTCCAGCGCCGTGAGGCGCGTTCCCAGAAGGGCAAGGCCAGCATGGCGGTGACGAAGATGGTGGCCATAATCATGTCGCTCTGCGCTTCGCGCTGGACGACGTATTTAAGAAAGTACAGCAGCGTGGCTTGCAAAATGTCAATCGAGACCCAGGTGAGCAGGAAGATGCCCGCGCTGAACACGAAGGGGCGGTTTT
>JAQUAE010000146.1 GCA_028687395.1 Anaerolineales bacterium
CGCCTCCCCACCAGCCTGGTTGAAATGGCCTTTCAGCGTTTGTTGGAAATCGATGAAGCCGTCAAGACTAGCCGCATGGAATGGGAGACCGCCATGGATGTGTTTCTCACGACGATGACGGCTCGTTCGGGATAGAGCCGTTCACGCCGATCCAGAAGTGATTGGGCAGAACCGAGTGGGAGGGGCGCACCTCGACCCCCGCGCTGCTGATCCGCCAGGGCGTCTCGGGAGAATGGCCATTGCGCAGCATGCTTGGGTGCACGTAGCACAGGTTGGGCTTCTTGCCGTACTTTTCGCGATAATAGGCGGCAGCGCGCTCGATTTTTACCGCCATCTCGGCTTTCGGGTCATTGTCGAACCACAGCATACCAATGTTCATACGAGCTCCTTCTCAATTACGCCTGCCAGCGCACCGTGGCGCCTTTTTGGCTTTACCGGAGTGCTGCGACACAGTCATGTTGTAAAGGCATGAAAACCAATATGCGAACATTTGTTCTAATTATAATCTCGAGCACAGCGCTTGTCAATAGCGCGCCGAGGTGATTAACCCACCTGAGGAGGAGGCTGAACGATGTCAGGAGCTGACCTTCCCCTGGTGCTCGTCACCCACACGCTTCCCCTGGAGTGGATCTCAAGCCTGCAGGGGCGCTGTCTTCAGGTCACCGGGCCGGTGGACGCGGTGCGCTTCGACCCCAGCCTGGAGGCTCGCTTGGAAGGAGCCGCGGGGATATTGTGCCTGCTCACCATCCCAATCAACGAAGCCATCTTGCAGAGGGCGCCTGGATTGAAGGTGGTGAGCAACATGGCTGTTGGGGTGGATAACATCGACTTGCGGGCCTGCACCCGACGTGGAATCCCGGTGGGGAACACACCGTGGGTGCTCACCGACGGCACCGCTGACCTGGCCATGGCCCTGCTGCTGGCTGCCGCCCGCCGCCTGCCACAGGCCAGCCTGGACGCCCGGGAAGGACGCTGGACTACCTGGTCGCCGACCGGCTGGCTGGGCGCCGACTTGCATGGCGCCCTCCTGGGCATCGTCGGGCTGGGGAAGATCGGCCGCGCCGTGGCACAGCGGGCGAAGGGCTTCGGTTTGCGCCTGGTCTACTGCGACGAACAGCCAGCGCCGCCTGAGCTGGAAGCCGCCCTCGATTTGCAGCGCTTAACCCTGGACGAGCTGTTACAGGTGAGCGATTTCGTCAGCCTGCACGTCCCGCTGACCCCTCAGACGCGCGGCCTGATCGCGGAGGGCGCTCTGCGCAAGATGAAATCGACTGCTATTTTGGTGAACACGTCGCGCGGCGGGGTGGTGGACGCCCGTGCGCTGGAGCGCGCCCTGCGCGAGGGCTGGATCGCTGCCGCCGCACTGGACGTCACCGAGCCCGAGCCTTTGCCGCCCGACCACCCTCTTTACCGCTTGCCGAACTGCCTGATACTTCCCCACATCGGCTCGGCTACACGAGAAACCCGCCAGCGCATGGCCGAGCTGGCGTGTGAAAACCTGCTCGCTGGCCTGGAGGGGCGCCGCTTGCCCCATTGTGTGAACCCGGAGGTGTACGCGTGAAGCCCACCGGCCGGGCCTCGACAGCCGGGCGCTGGGGCGCGCCCATCCGGCGCCGGGCCGCCCCGCCGGTCCCAAGTACTTAAGCGTGAGGCCGGGTTGCAGATCAAGGTTGTGCTGTACGCCACATTTCGTGAGAAGCTGCCGCCTGAAGCTCGCGGCAGGACCACGCTGGAGCTGCCCGAGGGGAGCCACATCGCGGATGTCCTGGAGCGGCTGGATATCCGGGTCGCGGCGCAGTGCGCGGTCAACGGCGAGCTCGAGCGCGATCGCACCCGCCAGCTCAAGGACCAGGACGAGGTGCGCATCTTCCGCTCCGCCGGCGGGGGTGGTGGGCGCTGGCCCTCCTGAACCGGCGCCCGCTCCATCAGGCAAGACGCTCCCAGAAGCTGATGCTTTCGATGTGATAGGTTTGTGGAAAGAGGTCAAAGGGGGTGATCTGCACCAGGTGGTAACCGCCCTGGCTGAGTTGTTTGAGGTCGCGGGCCAGGGTAGCGGCGTCGCACGAGACGTAAACCAGCGTGGCTGGCTGCAGGGTTAGCAGGGCCTCCAGCACCCCACGGCCCAGCCCGCTACGCGGCGGGTCGACCAGGATGATGTCCGCGGGCGCTTCCAGGTGTGGCAAAACCTGCTCCACCGGTGCCTCGTAGAGTTCCACGTTATCGAACTCATCCAGGTTCACGGCGAAATCCGCGCTGGCGCTCGCCGAGGCTTCGATTCCTACCAGCCGCCGAGCGTGGGGGGCCAGGAAGGCGCTGAACAGCCCCACCCCGCAATAGGCGTCGATGATCACCGGATGGTTTTGCAGCGGCAGGTTGGCCAATACGTGCGCCACCATGGCTTCCGCCATCGCCGTGTTTACCTGGAAGAAGGAGGCGGCCGAGACGTAAAAGCTGCGCCCCAGGACGTCACTGAGGATGTACCCGCTGCCCGCCATCACCAGCGACCCACCCGGGCTGGCGTGCACCACCGAGACGGGCAGCCCCTCCACGGCGAGCTCAGGGGGTTGGGAATCCTGGCTTTCCAGGACGATTAACAAGTTTTCCTCGCGCCCCTGGCGGATGGCGACACGCTCCAGCCCGGGGAGGGGTTCCAAATCCAACCGCGGCCAGAGGTTGTTGATGTGCGCTTCGGGCAAGTGGCACTCGCGGATGGGGAGAACTCCCCTGCCATCTGCCTTGTAGTAGCCCAGTTGTCCATCAGGGGTGAGCTGGAACTGGACGTGGTTGCGGTAATTCCATTCCTGTGGAGAGGCGATTGCGGGTTGTATGGGGATGCCCTTCAGCCTGGCGATGCGCTCAAGCTGGCTGGCCAGGATGGCTGTCTTGGCAGCCAGTTGGTCGCTGTACGTCATGTGCTGGTAGTGGCAGCCCCCACAGTCTGTAAAATGAGGGCAGCGAGGGGCAATTCTCCCCGGGGCAGGGTCCAGAATCTCGACCATCTCGCCCCGGGCGAAGCGGCTTTTCTCTGCCACCACGCGCAGGCGCACCCGGTCGCCAGTCAGCCCGAAGGGGACGAAGACAGCCCGGCCGTCGGGGAGCCTGCCCAGGGCGTCGCCCCCGTAGGCCTGCGTGGTTAACGTCACCTCAATGACGGGCGAGGAACTCATCGATGCTCCTCAAGAGTTGTTCGATATCCTCCGTCTGGGTCTCCCCCATGTGGGCGATGCGGAAGGAGGCTTCCTTCAGCGGGCCATACCCGCTGGCGATGCGCATGCCCCTGGAGAGCAAGAAGGCTTTGAGCGCCTTCACATCCATCCCCGGCGGGACCTTGAGGGTGGTCACCGTCTGCGAGCGAAATCCCGGCGGGGCGTACAGCTCGAACCCGGCTGCCTGCGCCCAGGCTTGCACACGCTGCGCCAGCGCGCTGTGGCGAGCGAAGCGGGCATCCAGCCCTTCGGCCAGGATGCGCTCGAGCTGCGCGTCCAGGGCATAGATCAGGGACAGTGCTGGCGTGGCGGGCGTGGAATCCTTGAGGCGGTGTCTTTCCATGCGCACGAAATCGAAGTACCAGCCGCGCTGGGGGACGCCCTCGGCGCACTGCAAGGCGCGCTCGGAAACCGCCGCCAGCGCTAACCCCGGGGGCAATGCCAGACATTTCTGAGAAGAAGCCAGCACCAGGTCCAGCCCCCAGGCGTCCATCTCGATCTTTACCCCTCCCAGGGAGGAGACCGCGTCCACGCAGATTAGCGTATCCGGGTTGGCCCGGCGCGCCGCTGCGGCGATCTCGGCGATCGGATTCTGCAGCCCCGTGGAGGTTTCGTTGTGCACCACGGTGAGCGCCTCGTACGGCTTGCGGCGCAGCGCCTGGGCGACCAGTTCGGGCGCAATTGGCTCGTGCCAGTCCACCTCCAGCAGGCCGGCTTCTTTGCCGTTGGCCAGCGCCACCTCGCGCCAGCGCTGGCTGAACGCGCCGTTGACGCAGGACAGCAGCCGCTCCTGAACCAGGTTGCGCACAGCGGCTTCCTGCAGGCCGCTGCCCGAGGCGGTGAAGATAAATACTCGTTCCTGGGTGCCGAACAACTGGCGCGCCCGGGTTGAGGCGTGCTGGAAGATGGCTTCGAACTCCTGGCTGCGGTGGGGCAGCATGGCTTGCGCCTGGGCAGCCAGGATGGCCGGGTGAACATCTACCGGGCCGGGAACGAACATCGGCGACATGGGCACCTCCAGTTGATACAACAAACTACCGGTATGGCGGTGATGAAAAGGTGGGCTCGGTTGCAGGCCTTTCTATCACTGGGTCTGATTTTACCAGCACCGACCAGACGCTGCCTGGCCTCGGAGGGGTGAAGCGCCACCTGCCTGCTATAATGCAAGGTATGCGCCGCGCCTTCTTACCCGCCTTCATCCTGTTTCTGCTGCTTGCTTGCCAACTGGTTGGTTTGCCTGGCGCCGGCGTGCCCATCCAGACTGTATCGCCCCCCGGCGCCTCCCCCACCCGCCCGACCGCCGCCTGGACCGCGCCGGCTGCCTCGCCGTCCCCAAGCCCCAGCGAGGGCACGCCGACGCCCACCCCTAGAGAAGCGCTGGCTTCCCTTGCCCCGGGCGCCTCATCCGCTTTTACGCTGCGCTACCATCCAGATGGAGGCTTGTTCGTTGGCGATGTGATCAGCCTGGAGGTCATCCCCCCGGCGAACCTCGACTTGGAAGGCCGCGAGATCGCCGTCGCAGCCGGTGGTGCGGAAGGCGCGGAGCTGGGGGTGGCGAAATTTGCTCCCTTCGGCCTGGGTGGGCGCCTTCAGGCCACGTTTTACTGGAGCTGGGACACGCGCGGCCTGCAGCCTGGCCAGCACACTCTCACCTTCACCCTGCTGCCTGAGGGGCCCCAATGGACGGAATCGCTCACTCTGCAGCCGCGCAGCGCACTGCAGCCGCCCGAACCGCTGGCGCGCTGGGCTTCTGTACAGAGCGAATGTTGCCAGGTCTACTACGTGACCCAGACCGCCGCCCAGCGCGACCTGGAGCTGCTGCTGGAGATGGCGGATGAGCAGGCGGAGCTCGCCAGCCAGGCTCTGCAGAGTACGTGGGATATCCAGGTGCCGGTGGTGCTCGTGCCGCGCGTCATGGGGCACGGCGGTTTCACCACCCAGGAAGTCGCCATTTCCTACCTGGACCGTGACTACACCGGTGGGAGCGCCGATATCATCTTACGCCACGAGATGCTTCACCTGCTGGATGGCCAGTTGGGCGGCGAGTATCGCCCTTCCTTATTCGTCGAGGGCCTGGCGGTTCACCTCAGCGGCGGGCATTTCAAGCCGGAGGATCCTGTGGCTCGGGCGGCTGCGCTGCTCGAAATGGGCTGGTACTTGCCGCTCCGTAGCCTCACCCAGGACTTCTACCACGCCCAGCACGAGGTGAGCTACATCGAGGCCGGTGCCCTGGTCGGGTACATGGTCGAGCGCTGGGGTTGGCCGGCTTTCAATGCCTTCTACCGTAGCATTCGCCCCCCTGCAGAAGGTGAGGACCCCC
>JAQUAE010000001.1 GCA_028687395.1 Anaerolineales bacterium
GCCACGGCCACCATGAGCCGCGACCACGTCGAGGTCGGGCGGCTGGTGCAGGAGCTGGACCTGCTCGCCGGGCAAATCTCCCCGGGAAGCATTACGCCGGCACAGGCCAGGAACCTGCGCCGCGTGCTCTATGGCCTGTACACCCTGGTCGGCGTGCATTTTGCCAAGGAGGAAGAAGTCTACCTGCCTTTGCTGGATGAGCGCCTATCCCCGGAAGAGGGCAAGGCGATGTTTGCCGCCATGGAAGCCGCCGCCGGCGAAGCCAAAGCCGAGCACGCTCATTAGCCTGGAGATGGGGGCGCCCCTCGACCGGGAAGTGGGCGCATAAAACGGCGCAAGCCGCACACCGAAACGGAGCAAGCCGCACACCGTTTCGACGGAAGCCGCACACTTTTGAGCGAGGAAAACTGCGCTGGTTAATCCCGAAATGTGGCATGCTTGCCTCTCAACCACTCAACAACACGGAGGCAAGCATGACCCAGGAGCGATTAACTTTGCGCAAGATTCGTGAAATTCTTCGGCTGAAAGAAGCCGGATTATCCAACCGAGCCATAGCTCGGGCGTGCAAGATTTCCAACAGCACCGTGGGGGGATATCTTCGCCGTGTCCAGGCAGCCGGACTGCATTGGCCGCTGCCAGAAGGGTTGAGCGAAGATGAGCTCTTCCAGAAGCTGTTCCCGGAAACTGGAAGGGGGAGTACCTCAGGGCAACCGCTCCCCAATTGGGAGGAGGTGCGCCAGGAGCTGAAGAAGAAGGGGTGACAGTCAAGCTGCTGTGGATCGAATATCGGGAGCGGCACCCGGACGGCTACGGATACACCCAGTTTTGTGAATACTACCGGAATTGGGCCAAAACCCAATCTCCCACGGGTCGTTTTCCGCACAATGGTGGAGAGGTGATGGAAGTCGATTACGCCGGGTTGACGGTGACCATCGTCAATCCAGAGACCGGCGAAGCGCGCCAGGCGCCGGTTTTTGTAACCACTTTTCCAGCCAGCGATTACGTGTATGCCGAAGTGCAGTCCAGCCAGGAATTGTGCCACTGGATCAACGGGCATGTGCGCGCCTTTGAATTTTTCGGTGGTCTGCCCAAGATCCTGCGCCCGGATAACCCCAAAACGGGGGTGAAGAGCCCCAACTACTACGAGCCAGACCTCAACCCCGCCTATCAGGAAATGGCGGAGTATTACCAGGTGGCAGTGCTGCCTGCATAATCCGGGCCATGCCGATCATGAATTCCGTTTCATGCCGATCGGTGATTCTGGCCATGCCGATCAAGTAACCCGGAGAAAAGGTGGGGGAGATGGCTGGATAAACTCGAACAAATCGGGCATCCTCTTCGGAACCGATCCGAGGAGGAAGAGATGTCTCAAGCGAGTTTATCCATGCGAAAAATTGAAGAAATCCTGCGGTTGAAATTTGAAGTTGGATTGCCGCACCGGGCGATTGCCAAAAGTTGTGGGGTGTCGAGCAGTACGGTGAGCGAGTACGTCACGCACGCCAAAGGGGCAGGGCTGAGTTGGCCGCTTCCAGAAGGGATGACGGCGGAGCAGTTGGAAGCCCGCTTGTATCCCAATAAAGGCTCATCCAGGCGGAAGATCCCGCAGCCGGACTGGAAGTACGTGCACCAGGAGTTGAAACGTAAAGGAGTAACCCTGAGCCTGTTGTGGGTGGAGTACCGCCAGGAGCACCTGGACGGATACGGATACAGCCAGTTTTGCCACCAATACCGAGAGTGGAAGAACCATCTCAACCCCACCATGCGGCAGAAACATAAGGCCGGGGAGAAGCTGTTCGTGGACTACGCCGGGCAGACGGTGGGGGTGGTGGACGCGGAGACAGGCGAGATCCGGGAAGCGCAAGTTTTCGTGGCGACCCGGGGAGCCAGCAACTACACTTATGCGGAAGCGCACTGGACGCAGAGCCTGCCCAACTGGATTGCGGCGCAGGTTCGGGCGCTGGATGCACGCAGGCACCTGGGCGGTGTACCGGAAATGGTGGTTCCGGATAATCTCAAGGCGGGCGTGACCAGTCCAAACCTGTATGAACCGGACCTGAACCCGACATACCAGGACTTCGCCCGTCACTACGGGATCGCGGTGGTCCCGACACGGGTGCGCAAACCGCGTAACAAGGCCAAGGTGGAAGTGGGCGTGCAGGTGGTCGAGCGCTGGATCCTGGCCCAGCTGCGGGACCGGACCTTCTTCAGTCTGGCTGAGCTCAACCAGGCGATTGCCGAACTGCTGGCCGAACTCAACCGGCGGGAGATGAAGCATCTAGGCCAATCTCGGCTGCAACTGTTTGAAGAAGTGGATCAACCGGCTCTTTCACCGCTGCCGGAAACGCCCTACGAGTTTGCGGTCTGGAAAAAGACCCGCGTCCACATCGACTACCACGTCTCCTTCGACAAACACTTCTACAGTGTCCCGTACACCCTGACCGGCAAGGAAGTGGCCATCCGGGCGACCGAAAAGACGGTCGAGATCTTCTACCAGCGCAAACGGGTGGCCTCCCATCCCCGCTCTAACGCCAAAGGGCGCTTTTCAACTCATAGCGTGCATATGCCGCCTGAGCACCAGTTCTACAGCCAGTGGTCTCCAGAGCGCTTTCTGCGCTGGGCCGCAGAGAGCGGCGAGCAGACTACCGAACTTATCCGCCGTGCCCTCGACGCCCGCAGGCACCCTGAACAGGCTTACCGGACTTGCCTGGGCGTCCTTGGCCTGGCCAAACGCTACTCCCCGGAACGCCTGGAAGCCGCTTGCAAACGGGCCAATGCTGCCGGTATTGGCTCCTACAAAGGGGTGCACAACATTCTCAAAAACAAACTCGACCAACGGCAGCTGGATCCCGTATCCAACACCCT
This sequence comes from Anaerolineales bacterium, assembly GCA_028687395.1. Lineage (GTDB taxonomy): Bacteria > Chloroflexota > Anaerolineae > Anaerolineales > UBA4823 > JAQUAE01. Next base: position 2,863 of record JAQUAE010000001.1, read on the forward strand.
CTTGCCGCCGCATGAAAACATCCGCGGTGAGAACTACTACCACTGAGGAGCATTCCTATGTTGACCCAACCCTTACTGGAAAAACTATCCCAACTCAAGCTTTCCGCTTTCCGCTCCGCCTTCGAAGACCAGCTACAAAATCCCCAGTATGCGGAGCTGTCCTTCGAAGAGCGGCTCGGTTTACTGGTCGATATCGAGATCACCCGCAGAACCAACCACCGCTTGCACCACCGCATCCACTCCGCCCGTTTCCCTCTCCAGGCCACCCTCGAAGACCTCGACCTGTCGGCGGGGCGCGGCATCAAACGAGCCCAGGTTCTCCAACTCGCCCAGGGAGATTGGGTCCGCCGCCATCTTAATGTGTTGGTTCTGGGTGCCACGGGTACGGGCAAGACTTACTTATCTTGCGCACTTGGCCGGGCTGCCTGCGAAGCCGAATTCAATGTGCGCTACCTACGCACTTCCCGCCTGCTGCAATCCCTCGAACTCGCTCAGGCCGATGGCTCCTATCCCCAACTGCTGCGTTCCCTGGCTCGCACTCACTTACTCATCTTCGACGACTGGCTGCGTGACCCGCTCTCTCGCTCCCAGGCCAAAGACCGGCTCGAAATCCTCGACGACCGTTATGGCCGCACGGCTACCCTGGTCGCCACCCAGGTCCCGGTCAGCGAATGGCATGCCCGCATCCCCGACCCCACCCTCGCCGATTCGGTCCTCGACCGCCTCATTCACAACGCCTTCCGACTAAATTTATCAGGAGACTCTATGCGAAAAGTGCATTCCCCCTTGCTCAACAACGACAACTAGCGTTATGATTGCTTATCCAGCCATCTCTCCTCTGACCGGCGATCGCCATGCTCTGCAACAGCTGATCGGCATGACCGGTCCGGGTGATCGCCATCACCCGGATTTACTGATCGATATCACCGGAATGCGCATTTTGCTTCCAAGCCGAATCCACGCCCGCCCGCCAGCAGGGTGAAGCAAACCGTTAGGCGCTCTAAAATAAATCAGGAGATACAATCATGGCAAAGCCTTGGATTTCTGGTCCAAAAGAACTTATTGATCATGCCAACGTACACCTTCAAGATGGGAATCCTTTTGACTTTCGTGTTGCCATGATAAGTATTGACAATGCCGTTGAATTAACCATTAGAACCTACCTTGGCTTACCGAGGCGTATTCGAGGATCTGGTGGCCCTTCAAGGAGAGAATTAGAAGGCGCCATTGGCTTTCCAGAGTTACTTGATCTTCTAGAAAAACATGGGGAAGATCGACTTTCGGGTATTGAACTTGGTGATATTGAGTGGTACCACCGCCTTCGGAACACCCTTTATCATGATGGAAATGGTGTTACTGTTGATCCAGAGATGGTAGATGCCTACCACCAAATTGCACGCCTTCTTTTTCAAAACCTATTTGACACATGTATCGAGCAGCCTGACGAACTTCCCGCATCTACCTTGCTAGGTGAATTTATCATTAAGTGGGCAACTCTTGAGACACGCTTGAAAAACCTTGCGGCGAAGCATCTACCAAAACATGATCGTGGGTATCGATCCGTCATCAGCCTTTATGATGGACTAATTGCTAAAGGTATTGTTCCAACAAAGGATCGCGCAAAGCTTGAAGAACTTACTCGCATTCGCAACTCTGTGGTTCATGCACCTGCGGTTTCAGAAGCTGATGAACTTCGCCATTATATTGAAATTCTTGATCTACTGATTGGGCAACTACCTGAAGAGTAGCTGCAAAATCGCGCCTAACATAGAGTGCACTTGACTAGCGGGATTCTGCGGCGTTTTTAGGCTTTTTCTACGCCTAAACGGAATCCTGCTCACAAGCCGAATCCAAGTCTCGCACGCCGGAAGGTAACGCAAACCATTGGGCAGCTTAAAGTGATACACAATGAGCAGCTATAAATCAATCGTCCGCACTTATATCTCCCAAATCCGACCCCGTGCAAAAGCCGAGTTAGGTTGGTTTAGAGAGCAGCCCACACTCAATTCTGCAATAGGACTGGCATCATTGGCTATTAATAGTCAAGGTAAACGGTATTCCCATCAGCGAAGACTCAAGAAAGCGAATTTGCAACGGGCTAAATTAACCCTACTGGCAAATTCACGAAACCTGAAAGAGTGTCGTGAATTTGAAGAGCTTTTTAAAGTTATCGAGATGTTGCTTGAACCAATAAGCGGCATTGGTGAGTTATATGTTTACGATACTGCCCTACGAATTGGGGCAAAGTTAGGTCTGTTACCTAAAAAGGTTTATCTTCATGCGGGCACAAGAGCTGGAGCAAAAGCCTTAGGTTTTGATGGCAAGGCCAGGGCGCTCGAAATCTCTGCCTTACCAAAAGAATTTCGCCAACTTGAACCTCATGAAATTGAAGATGTTCTGTGTATTTTCGAATCAGAACTAAACGATGAAAATTTCAGAATCTCCGATAAAGTCGGTTCCAAACCGAGTTGGTGCGATTAGGCAAAAAGCTGCTTAAAAGGCGTGCAGCAGACAAGCGGGTATGCCCTTGTCCCAACCGAGTCTGTCCCTTTGGTTTTTTCTACGCTTTGAGTTTTCTCTGCTACGTCCCACCTGCCGCTAACGGAAACCGTTGGCCCTGGAAAACCAACAATTCTTTGCTGAAACCCTGAAACTCTTTGGTCCATAATTTCAATGAACTCATTCTGAAATTACTGCACGGTGGTCATAATAAGAGATACATCATTCCATCCCTCCTGCTGTGGCCGCAATAAGCAGCGGGATGAAAATAAACTGTCCGCTTGGATCGGAATAAAGAATCGGGTTATTCAGAGCATAAAGGTAGGAGGAGTGAGGCGGGTAATGTCAGGAAACCTGGAAACGGATCGCGAGTCAGGAACCTTCGTTGAGAAGGACCTTTATGGCTCACCCGAGGATCCATCCATCCGGTAGATTGTTACGCTTACTGACGATGCCATGACAGTGACAATTAACACTTAAAAAATTTCCTTATAAGTATCATCGAAGCCGAGAAAGAAACTCAGTGAAAGATTCCGCTATCTTATATATTCCATTAAGGGAATCTGGCTCATTATATGGATGTATTTCATGATCGATAAAAAATATATCATCAAAATTCTCCGCGGTGATTCCAATACAAATCAAATTACCGACACCATCATCTCCAATTGGTAAAAGTCCATTAGGTACACCATATCGCTCTTTACTAATATAACAGTCAATTGATAACCACCTTGGACCACTGTGTAATCCATAAAATTGATATACACTACTTTCATATTTTTCTTCGCTGATCCAAAAATTATTTGGTTTTGGAGTTCCTCCATTGCACTGTTTCAAGAACTCACGGTAATCCTGGGGTAATGAAATACCAATTTGTTTTTCAAAGGCTTGGAGTCTTTCTTCACTAATAAGCCCATAGGGTCTCGCGTTTTCTATTTCGATGGTCATATTTTTTCTCAATCGATATTCATTACGAAATGTTACAAATATTATTGATTTAAGGAAATTTTCCGCTTCGTAACAATTGTCTCAGGAAAGCAAGTACCTGCCATTTATCAGCATAGGGATGTGCATCAATAAAGGTCTGCCAAGCATTATTATATTCCCATGACCAGACCTGGTGGTATCCTGGAGGCGTTCCTGCAACCCATCTACCATAATGTAGATCGTTTACATTTAGTCCTCTACCAGGTCCAGCGAACCAGTCTCTGAACTCCCATGGCAGATCGTGATGGGCTTGGGGATTGGACAATCCCACTGGTGGTTCGTTCATAGCGTCTCTTAAACCAGAAGGATTTGTTGGCCAGAAGGATTTGTTGGTGGGTCAATCGATTGAATGCGAGATACCACAAGTCGCCTTATTCCATATCCTCCAGCTCCTGCTATTCCACCACTGACACCACCAACGATTATTGCTTGGAGCAAGTCCTTATTCCAATTCTGAAGTCCGATTTCGGGGGAAAGAACATTTATTATCTCAGCTCAATGGAAGAGCGAAACGCCAACGTGCCGACAAGGCGTAGCGCCGCGCAACCCCGGCGCGCCCGTGGTGTTCCTACCCTAAAGGACTCATATGTGATAGCATATGGGTGAGGCCGCGCCTCTTTCCGGGCTCGCGCTGGGCACAGGCGCAGGCGCGTGAAGCGGTGCAGCCAGCAGCAGGGACTGGCTCGCTTACCCTAGCACGGCCAAATCTCTCACGCCGCGAGCCATCCATCAGCCTGGCGTCGCGTCCTGACTGGTAAACCCTTAGCGGTCCCTGAGGAATAGCGATAACCTGTTCGATTGGCTTGCCTCGATAGCTTGGCAGGCATACCACGGCGCACGAAGCCAGGAGGTCGACCTGGAATGTACCGGGAGTTGAACTTGCCTTACGGAGCCGGGGAAGCGCCGCTTCGGCTGCCGGCGCAGAATCTGGCCGGCGTGTTTGCTCCCCAAGCCGTGCCCGCCTGCGAAGACCCACGCGTAGAAATTCAGCGCGCTTTATTCAACCCCTTTAACTCGCCGCCATTATCCGAGCTGGTCAAGGCAGGCGAGCGTGTGGTCATCCTGGTGGACGATCATACCCGCTCCACGCCCGCGGCGCTCATTCTACCCCCCGTTCTGGAGACCCTTACCAGGGGCGGAACGCGGCTGGAGGACGTGACCATCCTCGTCACTCACGGGACGCATCGCTTGAGCAGCGAAGCGGAAGTGCGCCAAAAAGTGGGCGATTTCGTCTACGACAATTTCCGCGTCGAGCAACACAACAGCGAAGACGAGGCTAGCCTGGTCTACTTGGGCCTGACCCGCTACGGAACCCCGGTGTGGGTCAATCGCCTGGTGGTCGAAGCGCAGCGTTGCATCGGCATCGGGCACATCGGGCCGAGCCCCTACGCGGGCTATTCAGGCGGCGCCAAGCTTATAGTGCCCGGCGTGGCGGGACTGGACACGATCAATATGACCCACGAGCTGGTGCCGTTGGGATTCCGCCAGGCCGGACGGGTGGACGTTCCCTGCCGGCTTTCCCTCGAGGCTGCTGCGGCGCTGGTCAAGCTGGATTTCCTGATCGACGTGGTGCTCTCACAGGATGAGCGCCTGGCGCGCGCCTTCGCCGGCTCGCCGCAGAGCGTCTTCCAAGCCGGGTTGGCGCTGGCTCGCCAGGTGTACGAAGTGGCCTGTCCCACAGAGCTGGATGCGGCCATCACCTCGGCTTACCCATACGAAATCGACCTGTACCAGGCATTGCGGGCGATCGAGTTCGCCGACGCCCACGTACGCCAGGGGGGGAGCATTTTGCTGGTGGCTGCCTGCCCGGAGGGGTGGGGCGACGCCCAATTCCAGGCGCTGATGGCCGATCGCGCCAGGAAACCGGAGGATTATTTACGTGACGTCGCCCGCCGCAACGGCAAGGTAACCTTCAGCGTGCTGGGCTACGCTGTAGCCAGGATCAGATCCGAAAAAAAGCTGTATATCCTCTCCGAAGGCATCCCGCGCGCCGAGCTTAGCGCCGCCGGCTTTCATCCGCTGGATACCTTGCAGCAGGGGGCGGAGTTGTTGGCTGGGGAGTACGGACCGCAGTACAGGGTGGCGGTCTTCCCCAAAGGCGCTACAACCGTGCCCGTCGCACCCTGATCTCTCTTTTTCTGGAGGGGCTTTGGGAAGGAGGCCTCCCAATCGTGGTCTTTCACCGAATTTTATTCAAAGCAAAGGAGGACTAGTCCTATGGAACAAAAAGTGCCCGAGAAAGTGCGCCATTCCACGAACAGGATTGGAGGCGTATCGATTGCCTGGGTGACGTTGTATGGCGCCCTGTGCGGCGTCACAAGCCTGGTGCCGATCTTTCCATACATCGGGGGTGGGGGATACGTGCCCCTGACCACCCCGCTCAGTGCGATTGCCCCGCTGCTGCTCGGTCCGGTCGGCGGTGTGGCGGCTGCCCTGGTCGGCGGGGTGATCGGTATGTTCATCGCCCCGGCTGCTTACCCATTGCAGGTGGTGGATATCTTCCTGAACGCCGGGCTACCAGCCATCTTCGTTGCTCTGATGCTGAAGAACGCTCGTTGGTGGAAAGTCACCGTACCCCTTTTCATCGTTTTGGGGATTTTGGGGTGGCTGGTGCCATTCTACGTTCCTGGCGCCGCGGCCGGCTTTGGCAAGGTGCCCGAGCCGTTGTACTTCATCATGGCGGCTATCTACTGGCTGCCGTCGACGATCATCGCCGCCACGCCATTAGGGACGCGCCTGATGCCCGAATGGGTGGTCAGCAGCAAGCGGGTGCGCCGCTATGGGGGCGTCTTCCTGACCGTACTCGCTGCCCTGTTCGTCTGGTGGTTGCCCTGGACACGCCCCTACTGGTACCTGTTCAACTTCTCGGCTGAGCTGGGCGTCGCCACGCACCTGGCGTATTCCTGGTGGGTGCCCACGCTATCGGCCATCACTGCGGTCATCACTATCCCTATCGTCGAGGCCCTGGAAAGAAGCGGCCTGCCGAAGATCGAAGGCGCCATCTGGTAATCTGGTCTGTCCGGGAGTGCCTCCTTCCCCAAAGAAACCGGCAGTCGCGGGGTGCCAGCGCGCTTGAATAGGATGCTTCACAAAAACCAGTCGAGGAATGCTCGCTATGAGCAATGACGTCGCCATTTCGTTGCAGGATGTGACCTTCACCTACGAGGGGGAGGTGGTGGCGCTGCGCAACCTGAACCTTCAAGCCCATCAGGGGGAATTTGTGGTCGTGCTGGGCGCTAACGGCGCGGGAAAGTCCACCTTATGTTACCTGATCAGCGGGATCGTGCCCCAGATTTACGGCGGGAGGCGTGGTGGTGTGGTTTCCATCGCCGGCATCGACCCCTGGGACGAGCTCCTCTTCGTCACTGCCCAGAAGTGCGGCGTGCTGATGCAGGACCCCGAAGTGCAGCTTTTCATGCCCACTTTGAAGGCCGAGCTTGCTTTCGGGCCGGCCAACCTGGGTGTTCCATCCGAGGAGATTTTCCAGCGTTCAGAGGCTGCCCTGAGGCTGGTGCGCCTGGACGGGCTCGAGGAGCGCAACCCGCGCGACCTCTCCGGAGGGCAGAAGCAGCGCGCCGCCCTGGCCTCTGTGCTGACCATGCAACCTCAGGTGCTCGTCCTGGACGAACCCACCTCGCAGCTCGACCCGGTCGGCCGTTGGGAGGTGGGCGAGGCCATCGAACAATTGAAGCGCAGGGGCGACCTGACCATCGTGATGACCACCCACGAGACGGAGGAGGTCTTGCACCTGGCTGACCAGGTGCTCGTGCTGGAGCGCGGCGAGACGGTGCTACAAGGCACCCCACAGGAGGTGTTTTCGCAAGCCGCCCGCCTGGAAGAAGTCGGGGTGAAGACCCCGGCGTTGGTCAACGCCCAGATGCACTTCTATTCAGCCAAGCCGGGTCAACCTGGAGGGGGAGTAAAAATCGACGCGGGGGCGAGCATCTCAGAGGTGGCTGCACGCATCCAGAGCTCGATTTTTACGGGGGAGCTGCGCATTGCCTCTCAGGCAACCCCGCCTGAGCCGGCCCCCAAAAACGAGTCCCAACCGATTTTGGAAGTGCGCCAGTTGACCGTGGAATATCCTGGCCCGCCCAAGGTGGTGGCTTTACAAGGGATCGACCTGCAGGTCGACCGGGGGGAGTTGGTAGGGGTCATCGGCCAGAACGGATCGGGCAAGAGCACCCTGGTGAAGTGCATGGTCGGGTTGATTAAACCCCGCGCAGGGCAGGTTCTTTTTCACGGGCAGGACATCCGCGCTCTCTCCGTGGGAGGCCTGGCGCGGCGCATCGGCCTGGTGCTGCAAAACCCGGACTACCAGCTATTTACCCCCTCATGCCGCGAGGAAGTGCGTTTTGGGCTGCGCAATGTGGGTATACCCCCGGATGAGATTGAGGCGCTGGTGGATGAAGCCCTGGGCATGGTTGGGTTGGAAGAGGAAGCCGACCTGTTCCCCTTCCGCCTATCGTTTGGCGACCGGCGCAAGTTAGCCGTTGCGGCAACTATTGCGCTCAAACCTGAAGTGTTGATCATGGACGAGCCGACTACCGCCCAGGATCACCGCGGGCGATACCAGCTTGCTGAGCTTGCCCGCCGTTTCCACGAGGAGAGAGGTGGGACGGTGGTGATCATTACCCATGACGTCGACCTGATCGCCCGCTACGCCCAACGCCTGGTAGTGCTGCACGAGGGGCGCATCCTGCTGGATGGGCCGGCGGCGGAAGTCTTCGCTCAAACCGAAGAGTTGAAGAAGAGCTTCGTGGTGCCCCCGGTGGCCACCCAACTGGCGAGCGAGGTGCTGCCTCCGGAGGCTGCCTCCCAGGTCATGACCCTGGAAGACCTGTTTCGCTTCATTGTGCCTACCTGAGTGGCGGGAGAGCAGAGACCATGCAACCCGTTTTTCGTTACACCAAACTGGACACGCCGATTCACCGCCTGCACCCGCTGGTCAAGCTGGCTTACGTCCTGCTCACCCTGGTGCTGGTGATGTACCCGATTCGCCCAACCGATATGCCTGTCCTGCTGGTCTGGCTGGGATTATCTGCACTGCTCTGGGCGGTGGCGCGCATCGAGCTGCGCCGGTTCGGGACGCTGATGAAAATCCTGGTCGGGACGTTCATCTTCCTGATCCTCATTCAGGGCTTCACCTATCGCTTCGGCAAGACGCCGCTCATCACTCTAGGGCACCTGCGGCTGTGGGAAGCCGACCTGGGAGTGATCACCCGCGAGGGCGTGTGGTTTGGGGTGGTGCTCAGCGTGCGCGTCCTGGCCGCCACGTCCTCCTTGCCCCTCTTCGTCATGACCACCTCCTCTTCGGAGATCATGACGGCGTTGGCGAAATTGCGCGTCCCGCGCACCGCCACCTTCATGATCGTCAGCGCCCTCTCCTTTACAACCCTGATCTTCGAGATGTGGTCTTCGATCTTGGAGGCGCAAAAGCTGCGTGCCTTCGACATCGAGCGGATGAACGTGTTCAAACGCGCCCTGAAAGCGTACGTGCCCATCATCACTCCGCTCATCCTGCTGCTCTTCCGTAAAGCGAACGATTTCCAGATTGCCATGGAGACGAAGGGCTTCGGCGCGCCGGTAGAGCCCACCGAGATCGAGACGCTCACCTCCCGCCCGGCGGATTTCTTATGGCTGGGGTTGGTGGTGGCTGTCTTCGTGGGGTGCACCGTGTTGAAATTCGCCTGACCAGCGGCGGGGTAGGGGGGAAAGCGCGCCAGTGGCGCGAATTGGTTTTTGCTGGCGCGTCCAACCACGTTCTAAGATAGTATATAATTCCGTGTGGATTAGTCCGGATAAACCCGCGAGTGGTGAATACGGTGAGCAGATTCTTCTCCTTGCAGAGCGTACAAGGCCGCCTGGGCTTGCTCTTCCTGACCTTCTTCCTGTTGCTGTCCGTCTCGGTGGGGGCGACCTTTTTCGGCATCGATTCCCAGAAGCGCGATGGTCTGGTGATCAACCTGGCGGGGCGGCAGCGCATGCTGGTGCAGTGGATGGCGCGCCTGGCGTTGGAAATTGGCAATGGCGGGGGACAGGAACAGGCAGATGACCTGCGGGCGGCCATGCGTACCTTCGAGGGGACGTTGACTGCGCTGCAGCATGGCGGTAACGCCCCCTATTCCGAGGAGAGCAGTGTGGAGGTCCCCGCGGCGCGCTCAGCGGAGATCCAGGCGCAACTGCACCTGGCGCAGGAGGCCTGGGAGGCGCTGCGAGATCCCCTGGAGAAGGTGGCCGCAGGGCAAATCTCCGGCGCGGAGCTGGCGGAGGCCGTCACCGAAACGCAAAGGCTTTCCCAGGCGGTAGTCGCCCGCGCCGACGAAGCCGTACGGCTCTACGAGCAAGAATCCGCCGAGGACATGGAGCAACTGCGCCTGATTCAGGCGGCCTTCTTTGCCAGCGCCTTGTTGCTGCTCGCCGCCGGCGCCTGGCTCACGCGCCAATCGGTGCTTGCCCCGCTCAAGGCGATCCAGGCTGGTGCCCAGCGGGTGGGCGCCGGCGACCTGGAGACGCCCCTGCAGGTGCGCAGCCCTGCCGAGTTCGCCGCCCTGGCGGCCACCTTCAACAGCATGCAGGCCCAGTTACATGCCTCCCGGGAAGCGATGACCTCCTGGGCGGAGGAGCTCGAAGGGCGCGTCGCCCAACGCACGCGCGAGTTGGAAGCCTTGTACGAGGTCAGCCGGGATATCTCCTCCCGCCTGGACGTACGCCACGTGTTGAACTCGGTGACCGAGAAGGCGCGCGAGCTGCTGCAGGCGGAGGTGGCTTCGCTGTGCCTGCTGGAGGATTCTACCGAAGTGCTGACCATCAGCTCCCACAGCGGGCCGCCGGACGCCGTGATGGGCAACAGTTCGCTCGTGGAGGGTGGCATTGCCGGGCCGGTGCTATCCAGCACGGAGGCGGTGGCGTGTGGTGAGTACCAGTGCTCCGCGGCGTGTAGCATTCTCTCGTCACAATACCGGGCCAGCCACCTGGTGGCACCGCTCAGGGTGGGGTCGCGGGTGATCGGCGCCTTGTGCGTCGGCAGCCGCCAACCGGGGGCCTTTTCGGAAAAAGCCTGCCCATTGCTGGGGAAACTGGCCAACTCGGCAGCGATTGCCCTGGAGAACGCCCGCCTGTATGCCCAGGCCGAGCGCGTCGCTACCCTGGAGGAGCGCCAGCGCATCGCCGCCGATATGCACGATAGCCTGGGCCAAACCCTGAGCTACCTCAGCCTGAGCATGGACCAGGTGAGCGAATACCTCCGAGCGGGGGATGGGGCGCGTGCCCAGGAAAACCTGGAAGCCTCCCGCCAGGCGCTCAACCAGGCCAACCTCGAGGTGCGCCGCGCCATCTCTAGCCTGATGGAAGACCCACCCCTGCGCCGCAGCTTGCAGGAACAGCTCGCTGCCCTGGTAGACGAATGCACTGCCATGGAGGGACCCCAGGTTGCCTGGCGGGACGCGTTGGGCAAGGCGCTGCACCTGCCTCAGGACAAGGCGGAACAGGTGCTGCGCGTGGCGCGCGAAGCGGTGATCAACGCCCAGCGCCACGCCGGAGCGCAGCGGGTGCAGGTGGTCTTTCAGGAAAATGGCGGTGAATACCAGTTGAGCGTGCAGGACGATGGCTGCGGTTTCGATACAGCCATCTTGAAGAATAGACAGGGCAATCACTTTGGCCTGCGTATCATGCAAGCCCGAGCAGGTCTGCTCGGAGGCAATTGCAGCGTAGAGTCGGCGCCCGGCGAAGGGACGCGGGTGATGTTGCGCTGGCCCAAGCATAGGCAGCGCCCCGAAGCTGAAAGGCAGCATGAAACTTATGCGCATATTATTGGCTGACGACCATGCCCTCTTCCGGGAAGGCCTGGCCGGCATCCTTGCCGCCCAGCCCGACATCGAAGTGGTTGGCGAAGCCAGCGACGGGCTGGAAGCGGTGGTGAAAGCCCTCGAGCTGAAACCCGACCTGGTCTTGATGGACATCCAGATGCCCGGCATCGACGGGATCGAAGCCACTCGCCAGATCAAGAAGGACCTCCCCCAGACGACGATCGTGATGTTGACCGTGCGCGATGACGAGCAGAAGCTCTTCGAAGCGATCAAGTGCGGTGCGCAGGGCTATTTATTGAAAAACATCCGCTCACGAGAGATGCTGGAGATGGTGCGCAGCGCGGCGCGCGGCGAGGCCGCCCTCTCGCCCGCCCTGGCCAGCCACGTCCTGGAGGAATTCCGCCGCCTCAGCCAGCAACTGCCTCCCGATGGCTTGGGAGAAGCCGACGCCCTCACCCAGCGCGAGCAGGAGGTGCTCGGCCACGTCGCCATGGGGGCGAGCGATAAAGAAATCGCCGCGGCGATGAGCCTGAGCCTGCACACCGTGAAGAGCCACATGCGCAACATCCTCTCCAAGCTGCAGGTGAACAACCGCCGTGCGGCCGCTCGCCTGGCCAAGCACAAGGGCCTGATCTAACGCAGGCGGGCGTCATCCTCATCCCGGGCGCCGGATAACCGCGTACGCTCGTCCAAGGTGGGGGAAACCAGGTGCGGCCGCCTCTCGCAGAAGAACTAATGCTTCGGCCCGAAAACTCTGCCAGCTTGTACTGCTTTTTTCATCCCTGAGATGCGGGGTGAACGATTTTCCCTGCGACGCCCCCATGCTATGCTACCCCTGCCAATGGAGGTGTCATGGATGAGGCGCGCTACCCGGTAACCATTCCCGATCTCGACTTCTGGCGCAAGATGGTCAAGTGCCAGGCCGCCTGCCCGGTGTTGACCGACGCCCGCGGCTACGTGACGGCCATCGGGCGCGGAGAGCTGGAACTGGGCTACGAAATCGCCCACGATCCCAACCCGCTCTCCACGGTGTGCGGGCGCATCTGCGGTGCGCCGTGCGAGGTAGCCTGCCGCCGCCAAGAGGTCGGGCCGGATTATCAGTCGGTGGCCATCCGCCCGCTCAAGCGTGTGGTCACCGAGCGCTATGGCCCGGAGGCGCGCCTGCGCCTCCCCGGCGCAGGGCGGGGGAATGGCTCAGCCGCCGAGCGCCCGCGCGGCAAGCCCGGCGTGGATTTCTCCACCGTGCGCTGGTCGCGGCGCAACCTGCAGGTGCTGGCGGCACAACCGGGGCGCAAGCGCGGCAGGGTGGCTATCATCGGCGCGGGTCCCTCCAGCCTGGCTGCCGCCAATGACCTGGCCTTGCTGGGGCACAGCGTGGTCATCTACGAAGCCGGCCCGAAACCGGGCGGGATGATGCGCTATGGCGTTCCGGTCTATCGCATCGACTGGGAAGCCATGGATAAGGAAATCGAGTCCATCCTCGAGCGGGGGGTTGCCATCCACTACAACACGCCGATCGGGGAAGCCCTCAGCCTGGCCGACTTGCGCCGGGATTACGACGCCGTCTACCTGGGCATCGGCCTGATGCAGGGCAAGCGGCTGAACATCGAAGGCGTCGATCTGGATGGTGTGGTGCCCGCTGTCGACCTGCTGCTCAATTACAACCTGGGCTACCGCCTGGAGCTGGGCAAGCGCGTCATCGTAGTGGGCGGGGGCGACGTGGCGATGGACGCCGCCCGCACCGCGCTACGGTTGGGCGTCGCCACCGCCGAGCAGCAGGCTGCCCTGGAGAACACCGCGGCGCGCCTGGACGACGAAGCGGATAGCATGCGCACGGCGTTGGACGTGGCCCGCACCGCCTTGCGCCTGGGCGTCGCCGATGTGCGCGTCATCGCCCTGGAATCCTGGGAGGAGCTGCCCGCCTCCGAATTCGAAGTGGTCGAAGCGCAGGAGGAGGGCATCCACATCTTCCCGCGGCGCGGCCCGGTGCGCATTCTGGGCGAGGCTGGGCGTGTGCGTGGCCTGGAGGTCATCGACGTGGCCTCCGTCTTCGATGAAGCCGGGCGCTTCAACCCCCGCTTCGTCCCCGGCACCAACCAGGTGTGGGAGTGCGAGAGCGTCATCCTGGCCATCGGGCAGGCCGCCGACCCGACCCCCTTGAAGGGCGCCGAGGACGTCCGGATTTCCGGGCGCGGCCTTGTCGAAGTGGATCCAGAAACCGGGCAAACTTCCGCGGTGGACGTCTTCGCCGGCGGGGACGTGGCCTATGGCCCACGCCTGATCATCCACGCAGTGCGCGATGGGCAGGCGGCTGCCCTGGGCATCGACGCCGCCATCCAGGGGCGAAAGCTGAAGACCCAGGTAGTCAGCCGCTGGAAGGAGCTCCCTCACCACCAGATGCCCGAAGACTGGATCAAGTACCAGCGCACGCGCGTCCCGGCCCTGCCGGTCGAGCGGCGCACCGGCATCTCGACCGTCGAGGTGGGTTACGCGGTGGAAGAAGCGCGCATTCAGGGCTTGCGCTGCCTGGAATGCAGCCTGAACACCATATTCGACGGCAGCAAGTGCATCCTGTGCAACGGCTGCGTGGACGTCTGCCCGTGGGACTGCCTGAAGATCGTGCGCGTCGATGACCTGCAGGGCGAGGCGAGCCTGCCTGAGCTGGTCGAAGCGGCGCTTGGCGCCCCAGTCGAGAGCTATCGTGAGGAAACGGCCCCCAGCGTGGCCGCCATGATCAAGGACGACCTGGCCTGCACGCGCTGCGCCCTGTGCGTCCGGCGCTGCCCCACCGGGGCGATCACCATGGAATCCTTCCGCTTCGACGAAATCCTGACTTACGCGGCGCCGCAGCCATGAGGCACACCGCTCATCCCAACCCTGCAGAAGGAGATGGCATGCCGACCTGGATTGAATCGATCACACGCTCGCGCCTGTGGCGTTCCTTCTTCCGTCACGGCTGGCCGGACAACCCCCTGGACCGCTCACTGGTGATGACCAGCAACATTTTCTTTCACCTGCACCCGGTCAAGATGAACCGCAAGAGCCTGCGAGTGACCTATTCCTTTGGCCTGGGCGTGATGGTGGTTATCGTCTTCGGCATACTCTCGCTGACCGGGCTACTGTTGATGTTCTACTACACGCCGGCTATCGAGCACGCCTACAGCAACGTCGTGCGCTTGCAGACCCAGGTCCCCTTTGGCCAGTTGCTGCGCAACCTGCACCGCTGGGGGGCGCACCTGATGGTGATCCTGGTGGTGCTGCACATGGCGCGCGTCTTCTACACCGGCGCCTACAAGCCGCCCCGCGAGTTCAACTGGGTGGTGGGGGTGGTGCTGCTCCTGCTCACCCTGGGGGCGAGCTTCACCGGTTACCTGCTGCCCTGGGATCAACTGGCCTACTGGGCGATCACCGTGGGCACCAGCGTGGCCGGCTACGCTCCCCTGGTCGGCAGCCAGGCGCGCCTGTTCTTGCTCGGCGGGCCGGAGATCGGCCAGGAAGCCCTGACGCGCTTCTACGCGCTGCACGTTATGCTCATCCCGGCAGCCATCGTGCTGGTCACCAGCCTGCACCTGTGGCGCGTGCGCAAAGACGGCGGGTTGGCGGCCAACGACGCTGATTAGCCGCGCAGCAATGAGAGGTTCAAGCAAGGAGAAATCATGGCGCAAGTCCCAAACAAGGTAGCCTTTCCTAAGGATGGTGCAAAGACCTACAGCCTGGTGGAGCTGGTGAAGGGCGCCCCGACCGTGATGGTCGAGAAAGGTCCGGACAACACGGTGTTCTCGTTTCCGGTGGTGGCGCTGCTCGAGCTGCTGCTCGTGTTGGGGGTATCGGCGCTGCTGCTGCTCATGTCGCTGGCGCGCAACGCTCCTTTAGAAGAGTTTGCCAACCCCACCCTGACCACCGACCCGGCCAAGGCGCCCTGGTACTTCATGGGCTTGCAGGAGATGCTCGAGCACGGGCACCCGACCTTGATGGCAGTGGTCTTGCCCACCGTGATGGTGCTGTTCGTCATGGCCATCCCCTATCTGGATAACGACCGGAGAGGATCGGGTAGGTGGTTCACCTCGCCGCGCGGCCGCAAGCTCACCTGGAACACCACGCTGTACGCCCTGCTGGCCATGCCGGCGTTCATCCTGCTGGACAATGCCTTCCCACCCCGCGAGCTGCTGCGCGGCATGGCCCCCGATTTCATTGCCCAGTTTGCCATCCCGGCAGTGGTGATGGGGCTGATCGTGGCTGCGCCGGTGCTGGCCTTGCGCCGCCAGCGCCCCACCATGCGCGAGGTGATGCTGGTGCTCTTCACCATGCTTTTCGTCTCAGCCATCGTATTCACCGTGACGGGTTTCTTCTTCCGCGGGCCGGGCTTCCGCCTGTACTGGCCGTGGGACATGCCCGGCGGGTACAGCCCATTCGATAACCTGTAGGGAGGCGGCGCGATGCAGTCGGCAGAACACACCATCAAACCCAACGCCATCCCCCGGCGCTCGTTCCTCAACCTGGCCTTCTTCAGCAGCCTGGCACTGCTGCTGGCGCAGAGCCTGGCGGCGCTGGTGAAGTTCCTGAAGCCGGTTCCCAGCGGAGGATTCGGCGGCGAGGTCTACGCCGGCAGGGTGGACGAATTCACCGTCGGCAGCGTGAACCGCGTCCTGGCGGGGCGCTTCTACCTGGTGCGCACTGAAGAGGGCTTGCTGGCGCTCTGGCAGCGCTGTACGCACCTGGGGTGCTCGGTGCCCTGGGTGGACGCCGAGGCCCAGTTCCACTGCCCCTGCCATGGCTCGCTGTTCAACAATCTGGGCGAGGTGACTGGCGGACCGGCGCCGCGGCCTTTGGATATCTTCCCCATCAGTATCCGCAATGGCGAGGTGTGGGTGGATACCGGCAAGCCCATCCAGCGCTCGCGCTTCGACGCCGGCCAGGTCACCCGCGCCTGAGTGGCTGGGGAGCTCACGGAGGTCAGACGATGTCGACCGGCAACACGACTGCCATGCGAGAGGATTATTCCAGCTATATCAAGATTGGTCTGGCGCTTGCCTTGGCCTTGCTCCTGGGCGTGAGCCTGTATTGGTGGAGCGACGCGGCCCGCTTGCAGGCCGTCGCCGAGCGCCTGCACGAGGAGCGCGTGCAGCGCGGCAGCCAGGTTTACGCTGCCCAGTGCGCCGCCTGCCATGGGGCGCAAGGCGAGGGCGGCGTGGGCTGGCGGCTCAACGACCGCGCCTTGCTGAAGAACACTCAGGACGAGGTGTTCTACTCGGTGATTCGCTCCGGAGTACCCAACACACAGATGCCTGCCTGGAGTGTGGCTTACGGCGGGCCCCTGACCGACGAGGACATCCGCGACGTGGTGGCCTTCCTGCGCTCCTGGGAGGCGACCGCCCCGGAGGTGCAGCCCACGCAGCGGGTGGCTGATCCGCAGCAGGGGGCGGTGCTCTTCGCCAGCACCTGCGCGATCTGTCACGGCAAGGACGGGCGCGGCGGGGAGGGGGATATCCCGGCCATCAACAATCCCCAACGCCTGAGAGCGTTGGATGACGCCTGGTACCGCAACGTGATTGCATATGGCCGCCCGGCCAAGGGCATGCCTACCTGGGGTACAGTGCTCTCCCCGGAACAGATGGACGACCTGGTGGCCCTGATCGGCGCCTGGCGCGCCGGCCAGGCGGTCGTGCCGGCTTTCTCGGGGCAGGAGCTGCTCGACCAGGCGCTTTACGCCATCTCGCAGGATGACCTGGAGAGCGCCGCCAGCAGCGTGAGTGAAGCCCGGCGGGTGGTTACCGGAGCGGGGAACGAGATGCTCGCCAACGCGCAAGCCCAATTGCGCGCCGGGGATGCCCTTGGCGCCCAAAAGACGCTGGAACTCTTGAGGGAGAGCTGGCCGCTGGGTGATCCAGCCAACGGCGCCCTCTCTTACAGCGCCAATTGCGCGGTGTGCCACGGCCCACAAGGGGGAGGCGGCGTGGGTGTGGCGCTGGTGAACAACGCCTTCGTCCAGTCCCAGAACAACGCCGTGCTGGTGCAATTCCTGCTGGAGGGACGGGCGGGCACCGCCATGGCTGGATTTGCCGGTCGCCTGCCGGAGAGCGAGCTTGCCGACATCGTCGCCTTCTTGCGCTTGTGGCAACCGTAGACCGGCGCCATTTTTGAGATGAAGACGCGCGTGCTCCTGCTCTATACCCGGCACCTCCTGGGCGAAAGCCTGGAAAAGCTGCTGCGCGACCAAAGGGATATCCACTTGCTCGGTCCGTGGGTGCTCGACGCGCAAGCCTTCTCGCGGGTGACTTCCCAGCAGCCCGACCTGGTGCTGATCGCTGAAGACGAGGCTGTGCCCGAGCAGGTGGCCAGGCTCACTGCGCAAATCCTGGAGGCGTACCCCAACCTGCCGGTCATCCACAGCACGCTCACCCGCAACGTGGTGCGCATCTACACCTCGCAGGAGCTGCCGGCCAGGAGCGCCGACCTGATTGAAGCGATTCGCGCCCTGACGGCATAAACCAATCAGGAGCTGTCCATGAATTCCCGACGCGAAATTATTCCCATCACCTACAGGCTGGCGCCCGCCTTACTACTGGCAGGCGCGTTGCTGTTGGCCAGCGCCTACCTGGCCTCCGCCGGGCCGCTGGCGCAAACCGCCGACGAGGGGCGGGCGATCTTCGAGCAGAAGTGCCAGGCGTGCCACACCATCGGTGGGGGGAGGCTGGTCGGCCCCGACCTGCAGAGCGTGACGACCCGCCGCGAGCGGGCCTGGTTGCTCAGCTTCATCGGCACACCGGACCGCATGCTGGCGCAGGGAGACCCGATTGCCACCCAGTTGCTGGCGGAGAACAATAACGTCCCCATGCCCAATCTGGGGCTTACCCAGAGCGAGGTCGAATCGCTGCTGGCGTATCTGGAAAACCCGGCTGGGGCGGGGCAAGCCACTACCCAGCCGCAAGCGCCCACCCAGGTTTTACCCCCCGGCAATTACGCCCGCGGCTGGAAGCTCTTCACCGGCGAGGTGGCGCTGGTTGGCGGCGGCCCGCCGTGCATGGGCTGCCACAACGTGGGCGGCATCGGGCGTTACGGCGGCGGCAGCCTGGGGCCCGACCTGACCCAGGTCTATTCCCGCCTGGGCGAGCCCGGATTGACCAGCGCGCTGGCCAATTTCCCCTTCCCGACCATGGCAGCCGTCTTCACCGGCAAAGCCCTCGACCCGCAGGAGCAGGCGGACCTGCTGGTCTTCTTTGCCCAGGTGGACGCCCAGGGACAGGCTATGCCGCCGGCCGTTTTCGACCGCTATTTTTGGTTCTGGGGGCTGACCGGCATGGCCTTGCTCTTCGCCGGTATGGTGATTTTCTGGCCCAGGCAGCGCCTGAGCATCTCTGAAGCCCTACGGAGGAAAAGATGAAAAACTGGATCAAGGAGATCGAATCCCCCGGCGAGCGCAAGTGGGAGGAATTCTACCGCAACCGCTTTCAACACGACCGGCGGGTGCGCACCACTCATGGCGTCAATTGCACCGGGAGCTGTTCCTGGGAAGTGTTCGTCAAGGACGGCATCGTCACCTGGGAGCTGCAGGCCACCGATTATCCCCGCCTGGAAGAAGGGCTGCCCCCCTACGAGCCGCGCGGCTGCCAGCGGGGGATTAGCTTCTCCTGGTACCTGTACAGTCCGATTCGGGTGAAATACCCCTACGCCCGGGGGGTGCTGATCGACCTGTGGCGGGCGGCCAAGGCGCGCTATAGCGATCCGGTTGCCGCCTGGGCAGCCCTGGTGAGCGACCAGAATTCCCGGGGAAGCTACCAGCAGGCACGCGGCAAGGGCGGCTTCCGCCGCCTGGGCTGGGACGAAGCCCTGGAGATCATCGCTGCCTCGGTAGTGTACACCATTAAACAATACGGCCCCGACCGGGTGGCGGGCTTCTCGCCCATCCCGGCCATGTCCCAAATCAGCTACGCTTCGGGCAGCCGCTTCCTCTCCCTGTTGGGCGGCGTGGTGATGAGCTTCTATGACTGGTATTGCGACCTGCCGCCTGCCAGCCCGGAGATCTGGGGGGAGCAAACCGACGTGCACGAATCGGCCGACTGGTACAACGCCCGCTTCATCGCCGTGGTGGGCTCCAACCTTAATATGACCCGCACGCCGGACACGCACTTCATCTCCGAGGTGCGCCACGCCGGGGCGAAGCTGACCGTCTTCTCACCCGATTTTTCCCAGGTGGCCAAGTACGCCGATTACTGGCTGCCGGTGCACGCCGGGCAGGACGCCGCCTTCTGGATGGCGGTCAACCACGTCATCCTGAGCGAGTATTACCAGCACCGCCAGGTGCCCTACTTCCAGGAATACCTGAAGCGCTTCACCGACATGCCCTTCCTGGTGCAGGTGGATGAAAAGCGTCACCGCCCGGGGCGTTATCTGCGCGCCTCTGCTCTAGAAGCTTATCGCCAGGTGGAGAACGGGGAGTGGAAATTTCTGGTCTGGGACCAGGCCAGCAACCGGCCGCGCCTGCCCCAGGGGACGGTGGGTTACCGCTGGGCGGAGGTGGAGAAGGGGCGCTGGAACCTGGAGATGAAGGATGGCCTCTCCGGGGAGGCGCTCTGCCCCGAGCTGAGCTTCCTGGAAGAGCACGACGCCCTGCTCGAGACGCACTTCGACGATTTCTCCGGGGGAGGCGCCCTCAAGCGCAGCCTCCCGGTGCGTTACCTGGAAACACGCGCCGGTCGCGTGGCGGTGACCACTGTCTTCGACCTGATCATGGCCCAGTTTGGGGTCGGGCGCGGCCTGCCCGGCGAGTATCCCCAAAGTTACGACGACGACCAGCCCTACACCCCCGCCTGGCAGGAGCGTTACACCGGTATTCACCGCCAGACCTGCGTGCGCTTTGCCCGCGAGTGGGCGGAGAACGCCGAGAAGACGCACGGCAAGAACCTGATCATCATCGGCGCCGGGGCGAATCACTGGTACCACAACAACCTGCTCTACCGCTCGGCCATCGTGGCCCTGATGCTCACCGGCAGTGTGGGGGTGAATGGCGGCGGGCTGGCGCATTACGTTGGGCAGGAGAAATTGGTCAACCAGGCCTCCTGGTCGGCGATTGCCTTCGCCTCGGATTGGAACCAGGTCCCTCGCCAGCAGAACACGCCCTCATTCCATTATGTCCACTCCGACCAGTGGCGCTACGAGCGGGGTTACTCGGCTTACGACCGCTTGCCCGGCGACAGCGACGGGGAGGAGAGGGCGCGCTTCGGCAAGCACACCATCGACATGCAGGTGCAGGCGGTGCGCCGTGGCTGGCTGCCTTTCTATCCCCAATTCAACCGCAGCTCATTGACCCTGGCGCAGGAGGCCCTCGCCAGGGGTGCCGAGAGCGACGCAGAGATCATCGCCTACGTAGTCGAGCAGTTGCGCTCTGGCAAGCTCAAGTTCGCCGTCGAAGATCCGGACTCGCCCGAGAACTGGCCGCGCGTCTGGTTCATCTGGCGCGGCAACGCCATCGGCACCAGCGCCAAGGGGCACGAGTACTTCCTCAAGCATTACCTGGGCACGCACACCAACGCCATAGCTCCGGAGCAGGCTTTGGGCTTCACCGAGGAGGTGGCTTACCACAAGAACGCCCCCACCGGCAAGTTCGACCTGGTGGTGGACCTGAACTTCCGCATGGATACCTCCGCCCTGTATTCGGACATCGTCCTGCCTGCGGCGACCTGGTACGAGAAGGACGACCTGAACACCACTGACCTGCACTCCTTCATCAATCCCATGCAGGCCGCCGTGCCTCCGGCCTGGGAATCGAAGTGCGATTGGGATATCTACAAGGCGCTGGCGCGCAAGGTGAGCGAGCTCGCCGGCCAGCACTTCCCCGAGCCGGTCAAGGACGTGATCATGCTGCCTCTGCAGCACGACACGCCGGACGAGCTGGCGCAGAGCGAGGTGCGCGATTGGATCAAGGGGGAGGTCGAGCCTCTACCCGGCAAAAGCATGCCCAAGTTCCAGGTGGTGACCCGCGATTTCGCCGCCACCTACGAGCGCATGGTCTCGCTGGGGCGCAACGTGGAAGCCAACGGCGTGGCTGCTCACGGGCTGCGCATTCCCGTCGCCGACGAATACCAGGCATTGGTGCGCCAGCAACCGCGCCGCCTGAACGGCGAGCTCTATCCCTCGCTGGAGGACAGCGTGGAGGTGTGCGAGGCCATCCTGCGTCTGGACCCCGCCTCGAATGGGGAGCTGGCTTACCGCGCCTTCCACGCCGAGGAGCACAAGACCGGGCTCGCCCTCAGCGACCTCTCCGAGGGGACGCGCGCCGTGCGCTAT
>JAQUAE010000147.1:0-2221 GCA_028687395.1 Anaerolineales bacterium
GCGGAAATCTCGGGGGTGATGGCTTGCCAGCGGATGCCCAGATAGGGCCGGGAGAAATAGCCCTTCTCGATGATTTGCTCGGCGACCGCGCCCGCGGTGTTCACCGGGATGGCGAAGCCTAGCCCTTCGGCGATGGCGCCTCCCCTCCCACTGCCGCGCACCACGAGCGTGTTAATGCCCACCACCTCACCCGCCAGGTTGATGAGCGGCCCCCCAGAATTGCCGCTGTTGATGGCCGCGTCGGTCTGTACCAGGTCCTCCATGCGATAGCCCCTGCCGGTGTCGATCATCCTACCGGTCGCGCTGACCACGCCCACGGTGACTGAATTCTTAAAGTCCCCTAAGGGTGAGCCGATGGCGATCACCGTCTCGCCGGGCTTCAGCGTGTCCGAGTTACCCAAGGTCGCGACGGAGGGGACGGCGCCCTGCGCCTTGATCACCGCCAGGTCGGCGTACAGGTCGGCGCCGACGATAGCGGCGGGCAGGTTGTCGCCGTCGGCCAGGATCACGGTCAGCTCCTTGGTGTCCTCGACGACGTGGTTATTGGTCAGGATGTAGCCTTCGGGCGAGATGATCACGCCGGAACCGCTCACTTGCTCGTCAGGTGAAACGCCGAAAAAGGTGAGCTGGCCTGGCACGCTTCCCACCACGGTGACCACGGCGGGACCGATCTTCTCCACCGCCTGGGTGATGGTCGTCTCGACGTCGGTGGAGGCGACTTGCAGAACGGCCTGCGGCGCCGGTGTGGGAGGCAGGACCAGGACAGGCGCGCTTGGGGAGCCCCTGGTCAACGCCGAGTACACCGCCAGGCCGCCAGCGAGGGCGCCGCCCAGCGCGGAAAGCCCCGCTGCCAGCGCGACCATCAGCACATAGACCAGCCTTCTCCAAGACATACCAATCGCCTCTCAAGATGTAGTAACGCTACCTTCCCCGTGATGGCGAGTCCCACGCGCAGCTCAGTCGCGGTTGCGGCCTCCCAAACCGGCCACCAGGGAAACGTAGTAGAGCAACTGCATGACCGCAGTGAACAGCGCAGCGACGTAAGTGAGCGCGGCGGCATTGAGTACCTGGTTCACCCCCCGCATCTCGTCCTCGCCGGCGATGATGCCGGAGTCCGCCAGCAAGCGCTTTGCCCGGGCGGAGGCGTTCATTTCCACCGGCAGTGTCGCCAGCGCGAATAACGCCCCGCCAGAAAAGACCAGCACGCCCAACCAGGCGACCTGGGTGAAGTTGAGCAGGATGCCGATCAGGATCAGGATCCACCCCAGGTAGGAACCGACGTTCACCGCCGGGACGAGGGCGGCGCGCAGCCGTAAGGGCATGTAACCCTCGTGGTCCTGCACGGCGTGACCCAGCTCGTGGGCGGCGATGGCCAGCGCAGCTACCGATCCGGTCTGGTACACCCCTTGGGATAGACGTAAGATCTTCGAGCGCGGGTCATAGTGATCGGTCAGGCTGCCGGAGACGGGCTCGACGCGCACGTCGTACAGCCCTCCAGCCGAGATCAACCTTTGCGCCGCCTCCGCTCCGCTCAAACGGCTGCGGGCTGCAACGCGGCTCCAGCGCTTGTAAGCCGAGTTGACGTATAGCTGCACCAGTAACATCGCCAGGAAGGCTGGCGCCATGTACAACAAGTATCTCGGATCGTAGAAAAACATCGTTCACCTCTCACACCAAGTCATTTTCCCAGGAGCAGGTCGATGGCTTTATCCAATTGCGGGTCAGCCCCGGCGTCGATGTCCTCCTGGGTAATCTCGACGACCACATCCGGAGTCAAACCGGTACCCTCGATGGTACGCCCATCCGGGGTCAGCCAGCGGGCGACGGTCACCCGTACTGCCCCCTGATCGTCCATCAGGTTGGTCCACACCTGGACGGAGCCCTTTCCATAAGACGTCACGCCCACCAGCTTGCCCCGCCCGGCGTCCTGGATGGCACCCGCGACGATTTCCGAGGCCGAAGCGCTGCCCTCATTGATCAGCACGACCAGGGGAATCTCGGTGGCTTTGCCGCCCTTCGTGACCGTGTAGGTCTCTTTCCTTCCATCTCCGTAGACTTCGTAGGCGACCACCCCTTTGCCAATGAACTCCGAGGCGACCTCGATGGCCGACTCGAGCAGCCCACCGCCATTATAGCGCAGGTCCAGAATCAATCCCGCAGGCTCTTGCTCCAGGAGCCGGTCCAGCATCCTACGCAGGTCATCGGTGGTTTTGTCGTCCCC
>JAQUAE010000147.1:2321-5511 GCA_028687395.1 Anaerolineales bacterium
CGACCTCGATGGCCGACTCGAGCAGCCCACCGCCATTATAGCGCAGGTCCAGAATCAATCCCGCAGGCTCTTGCTCCAGGAGCCGGTCCAGCATCCTACGCAGGTCATCGGTGGTTTTGTCGTCCCCAAAGGTAATCAACTGTACATAAGCGATATCATCCTCTAGCATCCTGCCGATGACGTTCGAGGATATGATGCTGCCGCGCGTGATCACCACATCGAAGGGTGCCTCTACGCCGGCGCGGCGGATGGTCAGGGTGACCTTCGAGCCGGCGGGTCCCAGCACCTTCTGGCGAGCCAGTTCGCCGTCCACACCAGTCATGTCCTCGCCATTGATGGCGATCACTTCGTCGCCCGGTTTCAAGCCAGCCTTCTCGGCGGGGGAGCCGATCATTGGACTGATGATGGTCAGATAGTCGCGGTTGGTGTCCACCCAGGCGCCGATGCCCTCGTATTCCTCGCCGGTGAGCTGGTCGGTGAACAGCTTCAACTGTTCGGGATCGATGTAGGACGAGTTTTCATCGCCCAGGGCTTCGAGCATGCCCTTGATCGCGCCGCGCATCAGGGCGACGTCGTCAACGGGTTGATCGACGTACTGCTTGTGCACCAATTCCCAGGCCTGCCAGAAGGGCGCAAATAACCTTTCCAGGTCCTTGGGTGTACCGCCCTCGGGCTGCTGGACGACCGTATCCTTCCCCAGGCTGGGCAAGATAAAAAAGGTGTCGTTCTCTGAGGGCTGGTAAACCCTGCCTGCGACGAAGCCTGCTGAACAAGCGCCTGCCAGCAGGGCAATGGCGATAATGGCTACTAACGCCCGTTTTAACACTCCCGGGTTCATAGACGGTCTCCTCTTAAGGCTTGGAAATATACCAGAGCTCACAGGTTACCATACAAAGATTAGAACAGTGTAAACGCAATGATAGATATTAGGTAGCGCTACGCTTGCCCCGCATCTTTACGTTGGCGGTCGAGATAGGTGCGCAGCGAGTCGGGGTCGCTGACCTGTTCGCTGTACGCCAGGAGCGCCTCGCCGTCCAGGGGGTAGAGCGGGTGGCAGGAGGTGGGTAGCGCGCCGCGTGGCGCCAGCACGAGCAGGTCGACCAGCGGGGCGACGATGTCGGCTTTCTCCAGGTCGGGGAGGATGGCTTCACAGGTGGCGATGACCAGGTCGGCGGTCAAAGCCAGCTCTTCATCGATGCCCTTGTTATCCCCGATCTGGCAATTCCCATCCCTGTCAGCGCGCAAGGCGTGGATCACAGCCACGTCCGGGTGAATGGCGGGGAAGGCGATCAGCTCGGCGCCGGAATAGGGGTCGATCACCGTGCGCAGGTCGGGGCGCAACCGGGGCAGGTCGGTGCCCAGCCAGGCGACCCCCGGCATGAACCCAACGCCTGCCATGCGGGCGCGCAGACCAAGGCCCAGGCTGGCTTCGCTCTCCTCGATGATATCGATCTCGCCGCGGGCCGCCCGGTAGGTGAACAGCGGAGCGAGACCGAAGATTTCCAATCCGAAGTAACACGAGCGTACCCGAGAGACCATGCCCGCCCCGACCAGCAGGTCGCTCTCCAACCCGCCGGTGAAGCTGAGCAGGGTCAGGTCGTTCGGCTGGCTGCTTACCAGGAAGCGATCGAGCAAGGCGTGCACAAAAGCCATCGGGCGGCGATAGAGGGTCATGCCGCCAAGCGCCAGCGTGCACCCCGAGGGCACCCGCGCAGCCGCATCGCGTAAGTTCACGCGTTCAGCCATCTTTTTCCTCCTGGCGCAAGGCTTCCACCCGCCGGGCAAGCTCACCCATCTCGGCTTGTTCCTCCTGCCACGGCTGGCGCAGGCGATCGGCAGCGCGCTTGAAGACTTCGATCTTGCCTACCGGTTCGCCCTTGCGAAACGCCAGGTAGATCAAGACGTTCAAGCCGATCACGACGAACAGGGAGGCGCAGGTCACCAGGAGGACGCGTTCAAGCGTTTCGGGGTCCATTGCCGTCCACCCATAATTCGGGTAATGCCTGGGGCAGGGTTTTCAATGAGCGGATGGAGAGATCCGCGCTGCCATCCGGCGCTTCCTTGCCTACCAGGACGGTAAAGACGCCCAGGCGCCGGGCGGGAGCCAGGTTGCTTGGCGCATCGTCAAGGTACACGCAGCGGGGGCGGTCGCTCACCCTGGCGAGGCGCAGGGCGCGCAGATAAGCTTCCTCTTCCGGCTTGCAGAAAAAATCGAGGGCGCGGATGTCGATGATGCTATCGAAGCAGCCCTCCACCCCCAGCACCCCCAGCACCCGGCGGGCGTGATTGGCGTCGGCGTTGGTGAAGATGTGCTTGCTTTGCGGCAGGCTGAGCAAGAGCTGGCGCAGGGACGGATCCGGCTGCAGGTACCTGGTCAGGGGCAGGTCGTGCACGTAAGCCAGGTATTCGTCGGCGTCGACGTGGTGGTGAATCTGCAGCCCGCGCAGGGTGGTGCCGTAGGTTTCGAAATAGCGCCGCCGCAGGGCGGGCACCTCCTCCTGCGAGAAGCCCAGTACCTCGTGCATGTACAGCGACATGCGCTCCCGGATGGCCTCCCACAAGCCATTGCCTCGCTCGTAAAGGGTGTCGTCCAGGTCGATCAGTAAGGTGTCGAAAAGCATGCCGCGAGTATAACTGAAAATGGACGGGTTGCAGGGTGGAGCTTGTCGGGCGGGGTATAATCTTGTGACGGAGCGCTCCCATGCCCATACGCATTCTACCGCCAGAGGTCGCCTCGCAAATCGCCGCCGGTGAAGTGGTCGAGCGGCCAGCCTCGGTGGTGAAGGAGCTGGTGGAGAACGCGCTGGACGCCGGCGCTAGCCGGGTAACCGTGCGTGTGGAGGGCGGTGGGCAGCGCATGGTGGAAGTCGCCGACGACGGCTGCGGCATCCCCCCGGATGAGATGCCGCTGGCTGTGGAAAGGCACGCTACCAGCAAGCTTGCCAGCGCCGAGGACCTCTTCCGTATCCACAGTTTGGGATTTCGCGGCGAGGCGTTGGCCTCGATCGCCTCGGTATCACGCCTCACGCTGACCTCCACCGTCGCCGGTGAGCCCCACGGGACGCGCATCCGGGTGGAAGGCGGGCGGAGCGAACCGCCAGCGCCGGTCGGCGCGCCGGTGGGGACGACGGTGCGCGTCGAAGACCTCTTCTTCAACCTCCCTGCCCGGCGCAAATTCCTCAAGAACGAG
>JAQUAE010000148.1 GCA_028687395.1 Anaerolineales bacterium
TGGGGCGGGGACGTCTCACGGCGCATTGCCTCCAATATGGGCAACTCGATATTTGTCGCCGCGTACCTGATTATGGCCAACCCGCTCACCATCTTGCGCATCTACCAGTCCTTCGGGGCGATTTTGCGGGAGGAGTCCGGCACCCTTATCCAGATGGCCAAATCGACAGCGTATGTGTTCATCGCTTGCTTGCAGGTCGTCGCCTTGTATTTCACCGGCAGCCGCGGCCCCTGGTTGGGGTGGATGGCAGGAATTTTCTTCATGTTCGTTTTGCTTTCGCTTTACTGGCGCAAACGCTACTTATTGTTCAGCTTCTTGGGTGTTGGCACGGTGATTGGAGTCATGCTATTGGTCTTCAACATCCCTGGCGGTCCCTTGGAAGCCTGGCGTTTCGACCCTAATATCGGCCGGTTGGGACACCTCTTCGACGCCGAAGGGGGAACGGGGCGGGTGCGCGTGCTGATCTGGCAGGGGGCAGCAAAATTGGTCTCCCCCCACGCACCATTGGAGTATCCGGACGGCCGCCTGGACGCTCTCAACGCCCTGCGGCCGCTCATCGGGTATGGGCCTGAGGGCATGTACGTGGCTTACAACCGCTTCTACCCGCCTGAGCTGGGCAGCATTGAGCGGCGTAATGCCACGCCGGATCGCTCGCACAACGAAACCTGGGATGCGCTGGCGACCACTGGCGTCTTCGGCTTGGTGGCTTATCTGACGCTGTATGCCTTCGCCTTCTATTATGGGCTGCGCTGGATGGGCTTGATTCCGAACAGCAAGTACGCATTGTTATTCGCCGTCTTGTGCCTGTCGGGTGCGGTGGCAGGCGCAATCGGCCTGGTTAGCTGGCGGGAGGTCGCCTACCTTGGCATTGGGCTACCGTTGGGCATGGTTGCTGGTATCCTGATTTACTTGATCATCGCGGCAATATTCGGGCATTATAAGACGCCTACCACCTTAGAGGAATCCGCCCGGGCGCTGATCATAATGACCCTCCTGGCCGTTATCGTTGCTCACTTCATCGAGATCAACCTGGGTATTGCCATCGCCGCCACACATACCTATTTCTGGAGCTTCCTGGGCATGCTGGTGGTGTGCGGCTACCGATTGCCTGGGCTGGAAGGTGCCGAGCAAGCTGCACCAGCCGAGACAGTCGTCCGAGCACAAACCACGGATGTGCAGGGTCGCCAGGTTTCGCCACGCAGGGCGCGGCGCGCCGGGCGGGTAAAAACCCAGCGATCCCTGGCCGCCTATCTGCCTGGCGGCGTCGACACCCTGATAGGCAGCTTCATCCTGGCCATTCTGCTCATTTGCCTCGGGTACGACTTCATCTCTGGTGCGCAAGGCGCCAACTCCGCCGGGGCGATCCTGTGGTCCTCGATGGTGCGTTTGAAAAGCGTCCAATCCGGAATCTCTTACGGCGTCCTGGCCATGCTGGTCACCACCTGGTTGATGGCTGGCATTGTCCTCGCCTCGGAGGGCGTAGAGCTATCCTCCAACTCCGCCTGGCTGAAGAAATTGGCCAGCATTTGGTTTTTGGGGCTCTTCCTGGCTGGCGTCTTTTGGCTCATGCACTCCGGGATGCTGGCTTCTCTGGCCAGGCAACAAACCGCGACCATCGCTGCAGTCTTAGGTCAGGTCAGGCGCTATGAAAACCTGCTAACCCAGTTCTACCTGGTTCTATTTGCCTTGCTTCTATTTGGCGCATTTTTCATCTTTGCCCGCGATGGCGCCCGCACCGGCGCTACCTGGAGGGGCATCCTGACCACCATACTGGCGGTGCCCCTGGCTTTCTTCGTCATCGGATCATTGAACCTGAGAGTGATACAGGCGGATATCGCCTTCAAGCTCACCGAGCCGTTCACACGGGAGAATTCCTGGCCGGTGGCTATCGAGATTTACAAGCGCTCCTTGGAGCTGGCACCTTCCGAAGACTACTATTACCTGTTCCTGGGGCGCGCTTACCTGGAATATGCCAAGACGCTGGAAGACCCGGCCGAGCGCGACGCGCTCATCTCACAGGCGGCTGAGGATTTGAAAGCCGCCCAGAAGATCAACCCGCTCAACACCGACCACACGGCTAACCTGGCGCGCCTGCATAGCCTGTGGGCAGGTTACGCCACTGAGACTAATGTGCGCCTGGAGCGGGGCATGATCTCTGATGAGTACTTCGAGAAGGCGCTGGTGCTCAGCCCCAACAACTCCAGGATATGGGACGAATGGGCGATTCTCTACCTGAACATCCTGGATCAGCCGCAACGAGCGCTAGAGCTGCTCCAGCGCTCAGCCGAGCTTGATCCCTACTATGACTGGACGCACGCCTTGTTAGGTGAGTATTACGGCCAGGAGAGCGAGCTGGCAACCGACCCAACCGCTAGGGAAAAAAACCTGGATAAATCCATCTTCCATTTCAGTGAAGCGACTCGCCTGGCGCGCGATACGAGCAGCAAGCTGAATTACACGCTCGCCCAGGCCCAGCTTTACATCTCTCGCGACGACCCGCAGACTGCTATCGACCTGCTCCAGGAAGCCCTGGGCTACTCTCCCGGGCAAAATGAGTTGTGGCGCATTCAGAACACGATGGCGCAGTTGTACGTCCAGCTTGGCGATAAGAGCAACGCCATGTTCTTTGCCAACCAGGCGCTGCTCACCGCGCCGGAGGATCAGAAGGTGACCATTCAAACCTTGCTGACCCAAATTCAAGCCATGCCCTGATATGCTCACCCTGGCGATCCAGTTTCTCAGCGCGTTCTTGATCTCGACGATGGGCGTGTATGCCATCCGCCAGGCGGCTCGCCGCGTGGGCTGGTTCACCCGGCCGCGTGAGGACCGCTGGCATACTCACCCGACTCCCTCTTTTGGGGGCATCGGCGTGTTCTTCGCCACCCTCCTCAGCCTGGCCCTCACGACGCAGCTCACCGCCCACGCGGTGGACATTCCCTGGGTGCTCTTAATTGGAGCTACAGTGGTCTTCGGGCTAGGGTTGTACGACGACATCAGGCACATCACCCCGCAAGCTAAGCTGGTGGGGCAGATTTTGGCGGCAAGCATCGTCATCTTCTTCGGTTACACCACCCTGTTCTTCACCCCACGCCTGGCGGATAACATCGCCGCCCAGATTCCCAACATCCTGCTGACCTTCTTCTGGTTGGTGGGTATCACCAACGCGTTCAACCTGCTGGACAACATGGATGGCCTGGCGGCCGGGATCGCCTGCATCGCCGCGGCTATCTTGAGCTTTCTCTTCTGGCGCGGCGGCG
Organism: Anaerolineales bacterium; assembly: GCA_028687395.1. GTDB lineage: Bacteria > Chloroflexota > Anaerolineae > Anaerolineales > UBA4823 > JAQUAE01. The sequence continues at coordinate 3,258 of JAQUAE010000148.1, forward strand.
ACACCGAGTTGATGCTGATCTCGCTGGCTATTGCTGGCAGCGCCTTGGGCTTCCTGCTATTCAACTTTCCCCCGGCGTCCATCTTCATGGGGGATAGCGGCAGCCTCTTCTTGGGCTTTACCCTGGCCGTCCTGGCCATTGCCCGCCAGCCGCAGGCTTCCAACGTATTTGCTGTCGTCGGCGTGCCTACGGTCCTCTTCTTGCTACCAATTCTGGACACGACGTTGGTCATGGTGACGCGCCTCTTGCGCGGACAATCTCCCGCCCAGGGCGGGCGGGACCACACCTCCCATCGCCTGGTAGCCTTTGGGCTGAGCGAACGCCAGGCGCTGGCGGTGCTGTACACCATGGCGGGGGTGTCCGGCGTCGTTGCCATCGTGCTGGAATCTCTGGATTACGACCTCAGCTTGGTGCTTGTACCGCTCCTGCTCATCTCCCTGGCCCTCTTTGCCGCTTACCTGGGCAGGATCAAGGTGGTGGTGGCTTCCAGTCCAAAGGGAGCCAGCCCGTTGGCGCGCTTGATGGTCGAGCTCACCTATCGCCGCAGGCTTCTGGAAGTCGCTCTGGATTTCTTTCTGATCAGCGTCGCTTTATATCTGGCTTTCTGGGTGCTCAACGGATTTCGGATGACCAGCGCGCAATTGGGGGTCTTCTCCCTCTCCCTGCCGGTCGCTTTGGGCGCCGCTTATCTCTCATTTTTTGCCTTTGGCGTGTATCGCGGCGTATGGAAGTACATCGGGCTGGATGAATTGCTAAGCTATATCAAGTCGGTGATTGGGGCGGTTTTCCTGGCTGCCGCCGTGGTGTACGCAGTATATGGGCGAGACTTTATCTCGCCGGTCGTGTTTGTCTTGTTTGCGCTGTTGCTTTTTTTGGCACTGGCAGCCACACGTTCTTCCTTCCGCATCCTGGATTCTGCTGCCAGCCACCGCAGCGCGGCGGGCGAATATAAGGTGGCAATCTATGGCGCCGGCGACACCGGCGAGATGGCAGCGCGTTGGATTTTGATGAATCCCGCGCTCAAGATGCAACCGGTCGGTTTTCTGGACGACGATTTGCTCAACGCCGGGAGGCGCATCCATGGGGTGAAGATACTCGGTGGATTCGAGGAGCTGAACAAGCTGCTTGAAAAGAGCCGCCTGGATGGGGTCATTGTCACCTTCCCTATCCCGGGCAATGAAGCCCGACTGCAGGAAATCATTGCCGCCTGCCAACGTTGCGGTTGTTGGGTCAAGACACTGCGTTTGGAATTTGAAGAAATAGGTTGAGTGCTGATGGACGAGAATAAGAATGCACCTCTGAGCGTAAAAGCGGTTACGCACAATGCGCCGCCGCCGGTCATCCACGTCAAAGGCTCGCATCGTGAGATCGGCCAGCAGCTCGGCGAAGCCATGGTTGAGCAGGTGCGCCACAGCCTGGATAACGCCCATCAATTGTTGGACAGCTCCTATACTGATTTGGAGCTTACCTGGGAAGGGGCGAAGATTCAGGCCCGCAAGTACATCCCCTTTGCACAAGAGCGCTATCCGCAATACATCGAGGAGCTTCTTGGCATTGCCGAGGGCGCTGGCGTGGCTTTCGATGACCTGGCTGTGCTGAATGCCATGGAGGCAGTGACCATGGACGCACTGCACCTGACCAAGTGCACCAGCATGGCCGTAAACGAACAGCATACCTCGGATGGGCACGTACTGGTGGCGCATAACGAAGACTGGCTGCCCGATGATGAGCCCGACGTGTGCATCGTCCACGCCCAACCGGATGATGAGCCCACCTTCCTGGCGATGACATACGGCGGGCTGCTGCCCAACATTGGCTTCAACTCCGAGGGTATTGCCCAGTGTTGCGATTCGGTGTATCCCACCGATAGCCGTATCGGCATTCCTCGCGTCATTGTCTCTCGCGCCGTGTTGGGGGCGCGGACGCCCGCTGACGCGATCCGCCACATGCTCGTGCCGCACCGCGCCGCCGGGTACAACCACTTGCTCGCCCACGAGAGCGGCGAGTTGTATACCGTCGAGGTGTCAGCGCGCCAGTTTGCCATCCTGTACGGCGAAGCGGGGTACGTGGTGCACACCAATCACTACCTGGATGTCCAGATGAAGGCCATCGAGGATGAGCCGGATGAGCTGATCGACACGCGCATTCGTTACTTTCGCGCCCTGCGCCTGCTTCAGCATACCAACCAGCACACGGTCAGGACCATCATGAACATCCAGCGCGACCACGTGAATTTCCCCAACTCGATTTG
>JAQUAE010000149.1 GCA_028687395.1 Anaerolineales bacterium
CGGCAGCTCTTCGAAAGCGACAAACTTTTCCCCCAGGGGAACGCCAAAATCAGCCTCCACCCCCTGGCGGATATCAGGGAAGCGCTCCGCGGGCACCTCGTCCTGCAGTCCCTCCAGTTCCGCGGTGATCTCCTCCGGCAGGACATCCACCCGGGAGGACAGGAACTGGCCAACTTTGATAAGGACGCCCCCCATCTCCACCGCCAAGGTGCGGAAAGCCGCAGCCATACGGCTCAGGCGCCCCGGACGGGTGCGCCTCGACCAGGCGCGCCCCCCAAGATGGGGCAGGAGCATGTCCTGGATGAAAAAACTGCTGATTGCCCGGGCGAAGAAGAAGATGATCTTTCGATAGCGGCGGGTGTTCATCACAATGATGAATTATAACCTCCAGCCCCGTCTGGCATCCTGGCGAAGCACCACCCCGCCTGTAACCTAAATATAAACTGTGAAGGGGGATTTTTATGGTATCGTACACCCAGTAGCGGATGGCGCAGCGGCGCCCCTAACCTGGTCTTGCACCAACACAATGGCTATGGAATCCCCCTCCCGCAGGTTGCACATCCTCTCCGGCTATCCGGACTTCTCCGACCTACCCTGGGAGACTCCTCTGGCAGAATGGCAGGCCAAAGGGGTGCCCATACAAGACATGCCCAGGGGCCTCTCTCGCCACCCGGTATTATTCATTAAGCTCGAGGCTGCCACCTACGCCATCAAGGAATATTCCCCCCAGCATGCCGCGCAGGAACACGAAGCCTTGCTGGCGATGCACACCCGGCGCTTACCGGTGGTTCAGCCGGTGGGGTACGTCCAAGCCAGGAGCGCGGCCAGCGCCTTGATCACCCGCTATCTGCATAATTCCCTGCCCTACCGTACCCTGTTGATGAGCAATCGCCTGGCCAGTTACAGCCAGCATCTGCTGGATGCCATTGCCGCCCTGCTGGTGCAACTGCACCTCGCGGGAGTCTACTGGGGGGATTGCTCGCTTTCCAACACCTTGTTCCGTAGGGACGCTGGCAAGTTAACCGCCTACCTGGTCGATGCCGAGACTTCGGAAGCGCATGCCGGGCCGTTGCCTCCCACCTTGCGCCACCATGATCTGGAGATCATGGAAGCCAATATCGACGCGGAGATCTCCGACCTGATCAGCCATCACAAGCTGATGCCTGGCATTCCCCACGAAGCTGGCGCCTACATCCGCATCAAGTACCAGCGCCTGTGGGAGGAGATTACCCGCGATGTGGTGATCAAGCCCGGCGAGAATTACCTCATCCAGGAGCAAATCCGCGCCCTGAACGCCCTCGGCTTTGCGGTGAATGAGGTCAAGCTGGTCGATTCGGGCGGTGGGAACCAGTTGCGCTTTCACATTCACGTCTCGGCACGAAATTTCCACCGCAACTTGCTGCAGCGCCTGACCGGCCTGGAAGCTGAAGAGATGCAGGCGCAGAAGATGATCAACGAGATCAGTGAGCTGAAAGCCACCCTCTCCCAGGAACGCTCGCAAGACGTGCCGCTCGAAGAAGTCGCCCGGCATTGGTACGAGCACATTTACAGCCCAACAGTCGAGCAGATGCAACCACATCTAGCGCCGCCCGCCGACCTGGCTGAAATCTATTGCCAAATCCTGGAAAACAAGTGGTACCTGTCCGAAAAATCACGTTGCGACGTGGGTCACCACACTGCCACGCTGGACTTCATTGCCAATCATTTGCAGGACGCCTGATGGGGGACGAGGACCTACTATGACAAGTCTCACCTTCCGACCAGCAACTTTCTTGCCTGGAGGGGCGCACCCATCCTGGATTACCCGGTTTGCCGCAGGCGGCATATTATTGCTGGCCAGCGGGGCGCCGGCGAGCAACAACGATGCGAACACAGCTTCACCATCCCTGTAGCCAGCCAGAATTAAACCCCCATCGACGAGAAACCTCGGCATTCCCCCAGGTCATGGGGTTGCCCGGCTGCGGGGCAACCCCATGCATTCGAGCTTCGCTCAAACAAACTGCTCCACCTTAGGCAGGCTTAACATCGCCTTCTGAATATCCGCCTCGGGATACTCGTAATCCTGCAATTTTCCACTGAAGTAAGCCTCGTAAGAGGCCATGTCGAAATTGCCGTGCCCGGAGAGGTTGAAGAGGATGACGCGCTTTTCGCCTAACCGTTTGGCTTCCAGGGCCTCGTCGATCGCCGCCCAGATAGCGTGCGCGCTTTCTGGTGCGGGGATGATGCCTTCGCATCGGGCAAACTGCACGCCGGCTGCAAAGGTCGCCAGTTGGGGAACGGCGACAGCCTGGATGTGCCCGGCGTCGTAGAGGGCGCACAGGCTCGGCGCCATGCCGTGGTAGCGCAATCCACCGGCATGAATCGGCGCAGGTACAAAAGAGTGGCCCAAGGTGTGCATCTTGACCACTGGAGCCATGCGAGCCGAATCGCCGTAATCGAATGTGTAGGTGCCGCGCGTCAGGGAAGGGGTTGCCGTTGGTTCCACCGCCACCAGGCGAGTCTTCTTGCCGTCCACCAGATTTTCACGCAGGAAGGGGTAGGCAATTCCGGCGAAATTCGACCCGCCACCCACGCAGCCCAGCACCACATCGGGATATTCGCCCGCCAGGTCCATCTGCTTGAGCGCCTCCTCACCAATGACGGTCTGGTGCATCAAAACGTGATTGAGCACGGAACCAAGGCTGTATTTCTTGACGCCACCGGAGGTGGCAGCGACTTCTACCGCTTCGGAGATGGCCATGCCCAGGGAGCCAGGGGAGTCGGGGTCCTGCGTCAATATCGTGCGACCATATTGGGTTCGATCGGTTGGGCTGGCGAAGACTTGCGCCCCGAAGGTCTCCATCATCAAGCGCCGATAGGGCTTCTGGTTGTACGACACCTTGACCATGAAGACCTCCAGGTCGATATCGAAGAAGCTGCAAGCCAGCGCCAGGGCTGAACCCCACTGGCCCGCGCCGGTCTCGGTGGTAATCGCCTTGGTGCCGCTGACCTTGTTGTAATACGCCTGGGCGATGGCCGTGTTTGGCTTATGGCTGCCGGCAGGTGAAACGCCCTCGTATTTGTAGTAGATGTGTGCGGGAGTACCCAAAGCTTTTTCCAGGCGGCGGGCGCGCAATAATGGGGTGGGTCGCCAGAGCTTATAAATCTCGCGCACTTCAGCGGGAATCTCGATGTAACGCTCGGTGCTGATCTCCTGCATGATCAGCTCCATCGGAAAAAGCACCGAAAGGAAGTCGGGGGTGACCGGTTCGAGCGTCTGGGGATTCAAGACCGGCGTCGGGGCGACCGGGCTGTCTGCGTTGATGTTGTACCAGAAGCGCGGCAGGTCACTCTCATTGAGTAGGAAGCGAGTTTGGTTAGACATAAGATCCTCCTGTAAAGCGTTGATTTGCGAACAGCGAACCTGTTCGTTAAACGAAAAGCGCTCGTCCCAGCGGGGACGAACGCGCTTGTCCGTGGTGCCACCCCGGTTAGGCTGGCAGCTCTTATGGTCTTAACCAAAAATCCCGCCGGTGTTGCGACGGGAATAATGAGCCAGCCTCACTCGTTGGAGTACGTGCCGGCGGGACCGGCAGATACCCTTTGCCTTGATAACGGTGGCAGCTCCGGCGAGGGCTACTGGGGCCAAGACCCGTTCACCCTGCAACTCTGAGGTCCATTCAGCGCTGGCATTCAGGCGGGCTTCCACCTCTTCCCGCTCGCTGGGCTGCTGTATCAGCGCTTACTCGTCCCCTTCACAGTTTTTATCGATTTAATTAGCGTGATTATATGCCAATCGAATATTTTGTCAAGCCGCCAGTGAGGGCGATTCTGCGGCTGGAAGCGATTTCTCCGGTGCGCCCCTGCGGTCGAAGACCAGGTAGGTGTGATCAAACTCGTTGCGCTCGTCGCGACGGTATTCCTTGCGATCGACCTCCTGCCAATAGGAATAATCTATCTTGGGGAAGAAGACTTCCGCACCGGTGTTGGCATGCACCAGGGTCAGGTAGATGCGCTGAGCGTAAGGCAGCGCTGCAGCGAAAACCTCTCCGCCCCCGATGACGAAGGCTTCGGTCTCGCCTGCGGCTTGCGCCAGGCGCAGCGCCGCTACTAGACTATGCGCAACCTGACTGCCCTGAGCTGTATAATCCCGCTTGCGGGTCAGCACGATCATCCTCCGCCCCGGCAATGGCTTGCCGATCGATTCGAACGTCCTGCGCCCGGCAATCAGGTGGTGTCCCATGGTGAGTTGCTTGAAGCGTCCCAAATCACTGGATAGCCTCCAGGGCAAGCGGTTATCCTTGCCGATGCCCCTGCGAGCGTCCATGGCCACGATCAAGGCGACAATCACACCGACACCTCAGCCGGGATGTGCGGGTGCGCCTGATAATCGCTCAACTCGAAGTCCTCGTAGCGGTAATCGAAGATCGAATCCACCTGGCGGCGAATAGTTAGCCTGGGCAAGGGAAATGGCTGGCGGGTAAGCTGAAGCTTTGCCTGCTCGAGGTGATTCAGGTACAGGTGCGCGTCTCCAAAGGTGTGCACGAAGTCGCCGGCTGCCAACCCGCACACGTGGGCGACCATCAGAGACAACAAGGCGTAGGAAGCGATGTTGAACGGCACGCCCAGGAAGACGTCCGCCGAACGTTGGTAGAGCTGGCAAGATAAGCGTCCCTGAGAGACGTAAAACTGAAAGAGGACGTGACAGGGGGGGAGCGCCATTTTTTCCAGCTCGCCGACGTTCCAGGCGCTGACCAGCAGCCGCCGCGAGTTTGGGCTGGTCTTGATCTGGTCGATCACCTGGGAAATCTGGTCGATGCTTTCACCCGGGGCGGTTCTCCAGGCGCGCCACTGGGCGCCATATACCGGGCCGAGCTCACCCGCTTCGTCCGCCCACTCGTTCCAGATGCGCACGCCGTGTTCTTGCAAATAACGCACGTTGGTATCGCCTTGCAGGAACCAGAGCAGCTCGTAGATGATCGATTTGAGGTGCAGCTTCTTGGTGGTCAGGAGGGGGAATCCTTGGCCGAGGTCGAAACGCATCTGGTAGCCGAAAACCGAGAGGGTTCCCGTCCCTGTGCGGTCATCCTTGCGATTCCCATGGGCGAGAACATGGTCCAGCAACTCGAGATATTGCTTCACCGCTCGGCCCTCCTTTTATTCCACCATTAAGGTGATGCTACACAGCTATTCATGAACGCTTCCGTAGCGCAGCGCCAGGCGCTCCCGTGCAGTGGCGATATCCTGATTGACCTGGTCGATCAACTCGTCCACGCTGGAGAAGCGTTTCTCGGCGCGCAGGCGTTCGATGAACTCGAGTTGCACGCTCTTACCATACAGGTCCTGGTTATAGCCGAGCAGGTGCGTCTCGATGATCGGCCTGTCCAAGCGGGCATCGAAGGTGGGGCGGAAGCCAACATTGGTGACCGCGCCCCACATGGCGCCATCCACGTACGCCCGGCAAACGTACACGCCGCTGGCGGGTATGGCGCGCTCAGCCCACACCTCCAGGTTGGCGGTGG
>JAQUAE010000150.1 GCA_028687395.1 Anaerolineales bacterium
AGGAGGAGAGAATGCCGCTGGGGTTAGATCCAGCCGCGCAGCTCCATCGCCTTGACCACGCGGTCGATGGCGACCATGTAGGCCGCGTCGCGGGTGTAGACCTTCTCGGATTCGGCCATGGCGACCACGCTGTTGAAGGCCTGGGTTATCTTGGTGTCCAGCCGCTGCAGGGCTTCCTCGCGCGTCCAGTAGAAGTTCATGTCGTTCTGCACGCTCTCGAAATAGGACACGGTGACGCCGCCGGAATTGCACAGGAAGTCGGGGACGACGAAGATGTTATTGCTCTTGAAGAATTCGTCGGCTTCCGGCGTGGTTGGGCCGTTGGCGCCCTCCGCCATCAGGCGGACGCGGCTGTGGATCTTCTTGACTGTCTCGGCGTTGACCTGGCCTTCCAGCGCGGCGGGGATCAACACGTCGGCTTCCTTCGAGATCCAGGCGTCGCCCTCCTCGACCACGTAACCTTCCTTGGAGGCTTTCTTCTTGTCGATCGTGCCGTAGACGTCGGTGATCGATTGCAGGTAGCGCGGATTGATGCCCTTGGGGTGGCTGATGGTGTAGGAGGCGCGGTCGTCGCGGTCCCAGTAAGAGACGCAGGCCACCTTGCCGCCGAGCAGCTCGGTGAAGCCGATGGCGGCGTATTGGGCCACGTTGCCGAAGCCCTGGATGGCGGCGACGCACCTGGCCGGGTCCATCTTGAGGTGCTTCATCGCCTCGCGCACGTTGTAGGTGACGCCGAAGCCGGTGGCTTCGGTGCGCCCCAGCGAGCCGCCGCCGCCGAGGGGCTTGCCGGTGATCACGCCGGGGGTATATTGCCCGGCCAGCTTGGAGTACTCGTCCATCATCCAGCCCATCATGCGCGGGTTGGTGCCCACGTCCGGGGCGGGGACGTCCTGCCGCGGGCCGATGTTGCGCCAGATCTGGTCGATCCAGCCGCGCACCAGGCGCTCCTGCTCGGGAGTGGAGAGGGTGGAGGGGTCGACCGCCACGCCGCCCTTGCCGCCGCCCAGGGGGATGTCTGCCACGGCGCACTTCCAGGTCATCCACATGGCCAGGGCGCGCACGGTGTCGAGGGTCTCCGAGGGGTGAAAGCGGATGCCGCCTTTGTTTGGGCCGCGGGCGTCGTTGTGCTGCACGCGGTAACCGAAGAAAACGCGCAGGCTGCCGTTGTCCATGCGCACGGGGATCATGAACTTGTACTCGCGCATCGGCCAGCGCAGGATTTCGGAAACTTGCGCGTCCAGGTTGAGCAGTTTGGCCACGTGATCGAACTGGCTCTGCGCCATCTGAAAAGCGTTAATTGGTTCTGCCATTACAATTACTCCTGTGTGTGTTGTATTCCGGCGGAAGATAAACGGGCACCCCGGTGCGGTGCCCGTTGTCAGACTGCCAGGGAAGAGAAACGGCGGCGAACTGTCATTACGGTGCGGGTGCCCTCCTCTACTTCAGGCCTTATAACTTTAGCAATCCTGCCATGTTTCGTCAAGTGACGAATGCCATACCGTTCGATGGTGACTTAATCCACTATTAGCGCGCTTTTTTCAAGCGCTGCAATTGTCCTTCCAGCTCCTCCTGCACCACCAGCGGGTTAGCCTGCCCCTGAGCGGCGCGCATCACCTGCCCGAACAACCAGCGCGCCAGCGTCTCCTTCCCGTTTAGATAGGCTTTTACCTGTTGCGGGTGGGCTTCCAGCGTCTCGCGCACCAGGCTGGCGATCTTACCCCGGTCGGAGATCTGCTCCAGGCCGCGCTCGGCGACGATTTGCGCCGCCGGCCTGCCGCTGCGGAACATCTCCGCCAGCACCGCCTTGCCCGTGCTCTGGTTGATGGCGCCGCTGGCGACCATCTGCACCAGCCCGGCCAACGCCTGCGCCGGCACCCGCTGCGGGTCGAACTCCACCCCCGCCTGGTTGGTGAGGGCGAAGAGCTCCCCTGTGATCCAGTTGGCCAGGCTCTTGGGCGCCGCGCCTGGGGCGGCGGCCAGGGCGGCTTCGAAGTAATCCGCCACCTCCATCTCGGCGGTCAGCACCTGGGCGTCGTAGGCGTTCAAGCCGTACTGCTCCTGGAAGCGGCGCAGCCTGGCGATGGGCAGCTCGGGCAGGCGCCCGCGCACCTGTTCCACCCGGCCCGGGTCGAGCGCCAGCGGGGGCAGGTCGGGCTCGGGGAAATAGCGGTAGTCGTGCGCCTCTTCCTTGCTGCGTTGGGGGACGGTGGCGTCGGCTGCCTCGTCCCAGCCGCGCGTCTCCTGCACCACCGGCTTGCCCTGGCGCAGCAGCTCGCTTTGCCGGCGGATCTCGAAGTCCACGGAGCGCTCCAGGGCGCGGAAGCTATTCAGGTTCTTGATTTCGCTGCGCGTGCCCAGCTCCTGGCTGCCGGCCGGGCGGACGGAGATGTTCGGCTCGATGCGCAGCACGCCCTTCTGCATGTCCCCGGAGTTCACCCCCAGGTAGCGCAGCAGGCTGCGCAGGGCCATGGCGTAGGCGCGCACCTCCTCGGCGGTGTGCAGGTCCGGCTCGGAGACGATTTCCAGCAGGGGCACACCGGCGCGGTTCAGGTCGATCAGCGAGTAGCCGCCGCCCTCCGCGGCGACGTGGGTCAGCTTGCCCGTGTCTTCTTCCAGGTGGACGCGGCGGACGCGGATCAGGCGCTCGCCTTGCGAGGTCAGGATGGCCAGCCTGCCGTTGCGCGCCAGGGGCTGATCGTATTGCGAAATCTGGTAGCCTTTGGGCAGGTCGGGGTAGAAGTAATTCTTGCGGGCGAAGATGCTGGTGGGGGGAATCTCGCACTCCAGGGCCAGGGCCACGCGCAGCCCGAACTCGACGGCGCGCTGGTTGAGCACGGGCAAGACGCCGGGCATCCCCGCGCACACCGGGCAGACGGCAATGTTGGGCTCGGCCTGGGTGGAATCGACCACCGTGCAGGCGCAGAACATCTTGGAGCTCGTCGCCAGCTCGGCGTGGATTTCCAGGCCGATGGTGGGTTCGTAGGCGGTATTCATGGGGCTGCCGAAATTCTACCAGGGAGGCCGGGCGCGGGCGGGACTCGCCGAATGGCTCAGCCGTGGCGGCGCATGAAGGCTTCGATGCGGCGCAGGGCTTCCTCCAGCTTCTCGTAGGCGGTGGCGTAGGAGCAGCGCACGAAGCCCTCCCCGCCCGGCCCAAACGCCGTGCCGGGCACGACAGCAACGCGCTCCTCTTCGAGCAATTTCTGGGCAAAAGTCTCCTCGTCCATGCTGCTGGCGGTGATGTTGGGGAAAGCGTAGAAGGCGCCGTGCGGCTCGAAGGTGGGCAGCCCCAGGCGATTCAGGCCGCTAACGATCAACGTCCGGCGGCGGTCATATTCGGCGCGCATGCGCTCCACGTCCGGGGCGCCCTTCAGGATAGCCTCGAGCGCCGCGTCCTGGGCAGTAGTCGGGGCGGACATGATGGTGTACTGGTGCACGCGGCGCAGCCCGTTGAGCAGCGCCGCGGGCGCGGCGGCAAACCCGATGCGCCAGCCGGTCATGGCATAGTTCTTCGAAAAGCCCCCCAGCAGGATGGTGCGCTCGCGCATCCCCGGCAGGGTCGGGAAGCACACGTGCTTCACCCCGTAGATGAGCTGGTCGTAGAGCTCATCGGAGATCACCACTAGGTCGTGTTTCTCGGCGATGCGGGCGACCTCGAGCAGGGTCTCACGCGTGGCCACCGCGCCGGTGGGGTTGTTGGGATAGCCGATCAGGATGGCCTTGGTGCGCGGCGTGATGGCTGCCTCCACGTCGCCTGGGTTGGGTTGAAAGCTATCCTCCACGCGGGTGGGGATTTCCACCGGCACGCCGCCTGCCAGGGTGACTTCCGCCTGGTAGGCCACGAAGCATGGCGTGGGGACGATCACCTCTTCCCCCGGATTGAGCAGGGCGATCATCGACAGGTAGAGCGCCTCGGAGACGCCCACCGTGATGATGATCTCGCTGGCCGGGTCGTAGCTGACGCCGTACAGGGCGTTCAGGTGGTGGGCGAGGGCCTCGCGCAGCTCGCTCGTGCCGGAGTTGGAGGTGTAGTGGGTGGCGCCGGAGCGCAGGGAGCGAACGCCCGCCTCCAGGATGACGTCCGGCGTGGTGAAATCCGGCTCCCCGATGCCGAGCGAGATCACGTCTTGCATGGTGGCGACGATGTCGAAGAATTTACGGATGCCGGACGGCTTCAGGTCGACCACTCGCTGTGCTAGGTAGTTCTTGTTCACATCCTCTCCTTATTCTGGTTTGTCAGGTCGCGATGAAAGTGATGTGGAGTTCCCCTCATAACTGGTGGACCCTCCAAAGGTCGTCGAGCTCGTGGTAGCAGAGCTCGAAAATTTGATCGTCCTGGGTGCGCACCCGAAAGCGCTTTTCGCCGGGAATGCGCCAGCGCTCCAGGATTTCTTTAACTTCCAGCCGCTCACCCTGCCAGTGCACGGCGAGCGGCCGTTCGGCGTATTCGTAACCGGAGTGGCATTCCACGATGTCGCTCATTGACCTTTCGTCCCGGCGACCGTTCTTGCAGAGCGCCCTGCAACTACCCCATGGCTACGATGAGCTCACAGAGTGACAATCGTTTGGTCGCCAGCGTTGATGATGCCCGCCCGCCGGCTGATGTGCGCCTTTTGCCCCACCAGGGATCGCTCCAGGATGACGTTGGCCACCTGGGCGGCATCCGCCAGGATCGAGTCCCGGATGATGCTGCTTTCCACGATACAACCGGCCCCCATGGAGGTGTATGGCCCGATGATCGAGTCCTTCACCTCCGCCGAGGGATGAATGTAAACCGGCGGGATGACCACGATCCCCGGCCGGCAGGAAGCCTCTGAGCTGTTGTCCAGGCCATTGGCCAGCAGAACGCGGTTGGTTTCCAGCAAGGCCTCCGGCGTGCCGGCGTCCAACCAGGTGTCCACCTCCTGGGTGTGCATGACCAGCCCGCGTTCGAGCATGATATTGATGGCGTCGGCCAGGAAATACTCGCCATCGATCTGGACGCCGCGCTGCATCTGTTCCTCGATGGCCGACACCAGGTCTGTGGCGTTGCGGAAGTAATAGAAACCTACCACGGCCAGGTTGTTGGTTGTGTCCTCTGGCTTCTCGATCAGCCGCTGCACCTGGCCATGCTGGTCAACCACGGCCACGCCGAAGCGGCGCGGGTCGGGTACAGCCTTCACCCACAGCAACGCCTGGCTCTCGGCGTTGAGCAGGTCGGAGAGGTCGGCGCGGATGAGGGTGTCCGCGAAAACCACGAGCAGGGGGCCGTTGAGGTAGTCGCGCGCCAGGTAGATGGCGTGGGACTGGCCGCGGGGATCGTCCTGCACGACGTAGTGGGATTTTAAATGGGGGTAATTGCCGCGGATGTGGGCTTCGATTTGCTCGCCGAGATACCCAACGATGTTCACCAGCTCGATGTCATCGGGGTTAGGCAGGGTTTGCAGGGTGTCCAACACGTGATCGAGCACGGTCTTGCCTGCGACGCTGACCAGTTG
>JAQUAE010000151.1 GCA_028687395.1 Anaerolineales bacterium
ATCATCTATCCGGAGGAAGTCCTGCCGGAGAGCTACCGTTTCCTGATCACCCATCTTAACCCGATGTACTACCTGGTAAAGCTCTTCCGCCTGCCGCTATTGGACGGCCGTCTCCCCACCTGGGGCGAGCTTGCACCTATTGCCATCATCGCTGCCGTTGTGCTGGGCGCGGGGTGGTGGCTGTTCTCGAAGAAATCCGATGAATTCGCCTATCGCATCTGAATTCCTGGGAGGAGGCGCTGCGCGACCGGCTCGGGATGGCGAGGCCATCCGCCTGGTGCAGGCCTCGGTGCGCTATCGCGTACCGCACGAACGCATCGGTACCTTCAAGGAATACCTGATCCTGTGGCTGCAACGCAAGGTCAAGCACCACACCTTCTGGGCGTTGAAGGACGTCAGCCTGGAGGTGCGCCAGGGCGAAGCCTTCGGCTTGATCGGGCAGAACGGGGCGGGAAAGAGCACCTTGCTCAAGCTGGTGGCGAGGGTGCTGCGCCCGACGAGCGGACGGGTGTGGGTGAAAGGGCGCGTCGCGCCGCTGCTCGAGATTGGCGCGGGGTTTCATCCCGAGCTCACCGGGCGTGAGAACGTCTACCTCAACGGCGCCATGCTGGGGTTCACGCGCCAGGAAATGGACGCCAGGTTCGACCACATCGTCGACTTCGCCGAACTATGGGATTTCATCGACGCGCCGCTACGCGCCTACTCTTCGGGGATGTGGGCGCGGCTAGGCTTCGCGGTCGCCATCGACGCTGAGCCGCAGATTCTGATCGTGGATGAGATTCTCTCCGTGGGCGACGAAGCCTTCCAGCGTAAAAGCCTGGCGCGCATTCAGGGCTTCCAGGAACAGGGCGTCACCATCCTGCTGGTCTCCCACAACATGGGCGTGATCGAGAGTCTCTGCCAGCGCGCTGCTTGGCTCGACCACGGGCGGCTGCAGGCCATCGGGGAGGCGCGCGAGGTGATCCGCGCCTACCGCCAGAGCCAGCCAGGTTAGGCCCTCCCCGCGCAAAGCGAGCATGGCCGCTGACCCTCTCCACCACACCGTGCAAGAAAGCAGGTTGAGCCATCTGTGGCGCGCCGCCGCCTGGAAAGCTCGCACCGCGGCGCAGAAACGCCTGATTTACCTCCAGGATCGCTTCAGGTGGTATAGCTACACAGATTGGATTGCCAACTCCGAACGCGCCGGGCAAGTACCGGACGATGTTGGGGCGCCGCGCCCGGATTGGGGTTACCAACCGCTGGTCAGCTTGCTGGTCGCCGGCCACCAGTCCGACACGTCCTTACTCGCCCATACCCTTCGCTCGATCGCTGCACAGACCTACCCACATTGGGAGGTTTGCCTGGCCGCTCCCGCGGAAACACATGGCAACTTCACCGAGTGGTTGGGAGAGGGGCATGTTCGCCTCATCGCCGAGCCGAAAACGAGCGCCTGTGGTTCAATCCTGTCCCTCCTGGCAGCGTCTCAGGGCGAGTTCGTCTGTGCCCTCGCGGCAGGGGATGCCATCTCCCCGTACCTGCTCGCTGAGGTGGTGGGAGCCTTGAACGCCGAAGAGGGAGCGGACATCATTTATTTCGACGAAGACCACCTGGCGGCTGCCGGCGATGCGCGCTGCCAGCCCTTCTTCAAGCCCGATTGGTCGCCGGAGCTGTTGCTCTCCACGAACTACCTGGTCCACGCCGTCTTCCGACGTAGTCTGCTGGCCAGGCTGGCCGCAGACCAGGAGGCCCAGGATGACCAGTCCATGCAGGCGTTGGCGCTACGCAGCTCGCTGGCTGCAGGCAAGATTGTGCATATCCCCAAGGTGCTTTTCCACCAGGGCGCCCCGCTTCAGGCGGAGACGCCACCTGCAAAGGAAATTATCCTGAGCCAGGTGGAGGCGTACATGCGGCGCAGGGGTGTGCCAAACCCCACGGCTTCATTCAGTCCCACCGGTGAGGTGCGCCTGGCGTGGCCCACGCCCGGGCACCTGGTTTCGATCATCATCCCCACCTGCGACCACCTGGCCGACCTGCAGGCCTGTCTGGACTCGCTCCGCCAGCTCACCGACTATCCTGCTTACGAAATCCTCCTGGTGGATACGGGCAGCAGGCTGGAGGACACCCACCGCTATTACGCCGAGCTCACCGAAACGCCCGGCGTCTCGATAATCCCGTACGAGGGTGAGTTCAACTTCTCGGCGGCGCTCAACCTGGGGGCGGCACAGGCGCGCGGAAGCGTCCTGGTCTTTTTGAACAACGACACCCAGATCGTCGACCCGGACTGGCTGGAGGAGCTGACGCGCTGGGCGGAGCTTCCCGAGATTGGTGTTGTGGGCGCGCTGCTGCTGCACCCGCAGGGCGCCGTCCAGCACGCCGGAATCATCATCGGCATGGAGGGGCACGCCAGCCACATCTTTGCCGGGGCAAGCCCGCAAAGCTCAGGACCGTTTGGCAGCGCGGCTTGGTACCGCAACTACTCCGCGGTCACCGGCGCCTGCCTGGCCATGCGCCAGCAGGTCTTTCAGCAGATTGGCCGTTTCAACGAGGGCTACCAACTCGCTTTCAGCGACGTCGACCTGTGCCAGAACGCCATTCGCGCCGGTTACCGGGTGATGGTCACGCCGTACGCCCGCTTGATTCACCGGGAGGGCAGCACGCGCCGCGGCTACATCCCCCCGGGCGATATACAGCGCGGCTATGCTCGCCTGGCGGAGCTAGCGCGCAAGGGCGACCCTTTCTATAATCCCAACCTGTCGTACGCCGTGCGCCAGCCAACGCTGCGCAGGCCCAGGGAGGACAACCCCCTCGAACGGTTGGAAGCCATCCTCAGGTTCAGCAACGCGTTTCCCCTCAGAAAGCAGCCGGTATAGCCATGTCAAGGATCTTGATCGTCAGCAATGATGTCGTCGACGAGCACATGGGGGGAGTCGGCGTGCGCAACTGGGAGCTCGCCCGCCAACTGGCAAAGCGCCACCAGGTCAGCCTGGCCATCCCCAACCAGACCCGCCTGGAGGCAGCAGGTGTGGGACTGATTCCCTACGAGCTGGAAGGCGGCGACCTGAAAGCCCACGCCCACGCCGCGCAGGTTATCCTGTTAAGTGGCGCAGCGCTGCATTTTCACCCTTATCTGAGGGAGCTGGGCATCCCGCTGGGGGTGGACCTGTACGTGCCAAGCTTGCTGGAAAGCCTGGTGTGGCATGACCAGGAGGATTGGACAACCTGGATTCCCGCTTATGAGGAATATCTGCGCGTGCAACTCGAGCTACTCCGCGCCGGGGACTTCTTCTACTGCGCCAGCGAACGTCAGCGGGACTACTGGCTGGGCTGGCTGCACGCCCAGAAACGCATCAACCCGCACACCTATCGCCAGGATCCCACCCTGCGGCACCTGATCGATGTGGTGCCTTTCGGACTGCCGGATGACCCACCGGTCGCTTCGGCACCGGCGCTCAAGGGCGCCTATCCAGGTATCGCCGCCAGCGACCGCCTGATCCTCTGGTCGGGGGGCGTCTGGGATTGGCTCGACCCGCTCACCCCGATCCGGGCGTTAAAGCTGCTCGCCCCACGACACCCGGAGCTCAAATTGTATTTCATGGGCACCCGCCACCCCAACCCGCTGATCGGCCGGATGAGCATGGCTGAGCAGGCGCTTGCCCTCAGCCGGGAATTGGCGCTGGAGGAACGCTCGGTCTTCTTTGGCGATTGGACGCCATACGCACAGCGCGGTGCATACCTGGCGGAAGCCGACCTGTCCGTAATTTCCCACCACGAGCACATCGAAACCCACTTTTCCTTCCGCACCCGGGTGCTGGATTGCCTCTGGGCAGGGATACCCATGGTGGTGACCAGTGGGAACGAGGTGGCCAAGTGGGTGGAGGCCAAGGGGGTGGGGCTGGCTGTGCACCCGGGTGATGCGCAAGGCATGGCGCAGGCGATCGAGAAGCTCCTGGCGGCTGGGGGGCGGGAGGCATTCGCGCCCGCCTTCGCCGACCTGCGCCAAGCTTATCGCTGGGAGGTGGTCAGCGAACCGCTCGAGCGCTTCTGCGCCGCCCCGGCGCTGGCCCCGGATAAAGGCCAGTACTTGACCGAGGTCGAGCGCATCGGGCGAGCCAAGGACGCCTTCCTCGAACAAGTGGCCCGAGACAAGGACGCGATCATCGCTCAAGCGCAGGGGGACAACCAGGTCTTGCTTGCCTCCCTGAAGCGCTACCAAAGCTTGCCTCCGGTGCGCTTGTACCATCGGTTGCGCGGCATGTGGAAGAAATCTTGAGCGAGCTGCCCTTCGTATCGGTCATCATTGTCAATTACAACGGCGCCCACTTCCTGCCCACCTGCCTGGAGGCGCTGCGTCGCCAGACCTACCCGGGCGAGCGCTTCGAGGTGATTGTGGTCGACAACGCCTCCACGGATGGTTCACTCGAGATGTTGCGCCGGGATTATCCCGCGGTGATCCTACTGGCGAACCAAGCCAACCTGGGATTTGCGGGGGGCAACAACGCGGCGATGGAGCTCGCCCGCGGCCAATTCCTGGTTTTGTTGAATAACGACACCCAGGCGGAGGCCACCTGGCTGGAGGCCCTGGTTCAGGCTGCCCTGGCGCATCCCGAGGCCGGGCTGGTTACCGGGCACCTGGTACTGTTCTACGACCAGCTTGAGGTGTTCCTAGAATGCGACGCCTTTACCCCACCAGGGGACGGGCGAGCGCTGGGCGTGCAGGTGTTCCAGGTGGAAAGCGGGGCGGCGCAGGGCGTGGTGCAGTACCTGGAGGGTTTCTACGGCAGCGAAGCCCAACCAACGGGGGAGGCATTCCGCTGGACACAGGGGCGCGCCCGATTGGGCATACCCGTTCCACCCGGCGAAGGCGCCTGGCGCCTGCAGATGCGTCTGGCCAGCCCTCGCCCGGACAGCCAGCCGGTAAAGGTGCGCCTGAGTCACCCATTGGGGGTTGCCGCAGAATGGGACGTGAGCGGCACGGCGCCCTTCGAGGCGCACATGCCTGCTGCCACGCGCCGTCTGGGTAAAGCCGTTGAACAAAACACCGGATCGGTGCTCTTTCGCAGTGGGGCCAGTCGTGACCGGGGCACCCACGTGCAGGGCAGCCAGGTGATTTTCGAGACGGACGATGGCCGCTACACCCAGGACGAGGAAGTATTCGCCGGCTGCGGAGCGAATCTGCTGCTGCGTCGGGAGCTGCTTGACGAGGCGGGGTTATTTGATACAGACTTCTTCATGTACTATGAGGACACCGACCTTTCCTGGCGCGTCCGCCTGCTGGGGTGGAAGGTGATGTATGCAGCGAAAGCGGTCGTGCGCCACGTCCACTGCGGCAGCACGCGCGAATGGTCACCGGCTTTTATCCATCTGACCGAGCGCAATCGCCTCGCCACGCTGTTCAAGAACGCCAGCCCCGGTCAGGCGCTGCGCGGCTGGTTAGGCTACCTGGTGCT
>JAQUAE010000152.1 GCA_028687395.1 Anaerolineales bacterium
GGTTTTGGGCCAACACTCTTAAAATGGGCTCCTTTCTTCAAAGCGTGACGCGATAGGCTAGAGCCAAGGCGGAGCGCATGAGGCGGAACCCACCTGCGAAGGCAGGTTCAAAACTTCGCTGCACACGACACAGTGGGGTGCTGCATTCTAAGCCGCTGGTAAGGCGGTGAAGAAGAAAGCCTGACGCCTCTTGAGACCTCTCAAGAGGCGTTGCCTATGGGGTGAGATGGTGGGTAACTAGGGGAATAAGCGGCGCGCTTTGACTTCGGCAACCGCATCCGGCCGGTAGCGGTAAAGCCGTGCCGGGCGCCCTTCTCCGCTCTTAAAGCGATGTGTGGGTTCGATGATGCCAGCCTGCAAGATACGGCGGCGAAAATTGCGCTTATCCAGCTTTTCCCCCAGGATGATCTCATAGGTGCGCTGCAACTCGCCCAAGGTGAAGTCCTCCGGCAGCAACTGAAAGCCGACTGCGGAGTACTCCAGCTTGTACCGTAAGCGCCTGAGGCCGTAGGCGATGATGTCGTTGTGGTCGAAAGCCAGCTTGGGCAGCTCATCGATGGGGAACCAGCGCGCCTGGGAGGCGTCGCTGCCTCCCTGTGAGCGCACCTGGGCATCGGAGGGGATCAGAGCATAATAAGCCACCGATACGACGCGCCCACGCGGATCGCGGTCCGGGTCGCCGTAGGTGTACAATTGTTCGAGGTATGCTTCGCGGATGCCCGTCTCTTCCAACAGCTCGCGCATGGCTGCCTCTTCCAAAGGTTCTTCCATGCTGACGAAACCGCCAGGTAAAGCCCAGTCGCCGGCAAAGGGCTGCCTGGCGCGTTGAATCAGCAGCACCTGTAAACGGCTGCTCTTCAAGGTGAAGATGACGACGTCGACGGTGAGGGCGGGGCGAGGATGGGAGCTGGCAGACATCATTGATCCCTCGGGTGTAAAGCTTGCCCAGTAACTATACAACGCTTTGAAACGGCTGGCAAGCGCCTCTTTGTGCGGGGCAGGCGGATGGGGCTGATTGTTTCCCGCCGGACTGAAACCTGGGATGGTGATGGGTGTAAAATTAACCCTGCCGCAGGGCCCTGCGAGGCTGTCTCGCGGGAAGCAGTGCCAGATTCAGGATATCGCGCCATGAATGTCACCCGACCCAACCGCACCTCTGCGAAGCCAGGTGGGAAAAAGCGAGATCTCACCTGGTTTATTTGGGTTTTAATCGGCAGTGCGCTGTTCTGGGGTTTCGCCCTGATTGGCGCCGAGCTGGGGTATCAGTCCGGGATGCGGGAGTATCGCAACTGGGAATCGGTGGAGATTGCCCGCTGGCTCAACGAGCAATTCCTCCTGGGCGTGCAGGATTACCAGGCAGGGCGCTTCGACCTGGCCAGGCAACGCTTCGATTACATCCTGCAGTACGACCCGAATTTCCCTGGGGCGCAAGCCCAGCTCGAGCTGGCGCTGCGCCAATTACAAGTCACCGCTACATTCGCACCGGCTCCGACAGTCAACTTGCCGACCGTCACTGCCACGCCGACGCCGGATTTTCGCCCCGTCGAACAGCTCTACGCCCAGGCGCGGGCGCTCTTCGACCAGGGGGATTTCTCCGGCAGCATCGATACGGTGATCAACCTGCGCCGCATGGACCTGGCTTACCGTGTGGTGGAAGTCGACGGGTTGTTGTACAGCGCCTTGCGCAACCGCGGGGTGAAGAAGATACAGGAAGAAGGAAACCTGGGTGGCGGCATCTACGACCTGGCCCAGGCGGAACGCTTCGGACCCATCGACGCGACGGCTGCCTCTCTGCAATCCCTGGCGCGCCTGTACATGCTCGGCTTGAGCTTCTGGGAGGTGTATCCCGAGAAGGCGGTGTATTATTTTGGCCAGGTGGCCAGCGCAGCCGCCTACTTGCACGATGGCTCCGGGTGGACAGCCAAGGAGCGCTGGCGCGCTTCGCTGGTGCAGTATGGCGACCTGCTGGCGGCGCGCGGCGAGTGGTGCGAAGCCCAGGTGCAATACGAGCAAGCGCTGGCCGTGCGCAGCGATGATAAGCTGCAGTCTACTATGGAGGCAGCGCGGGACAGATGCTCACCGCCCACAGCCACCTTGTCGCCGCTTACCAGCACACCCAGCGCCACACCCTCCACGCCAGCCACCACAACCGTGGTCGAAATGACGCCTACCCCCACGCCACCTGCCACGCTGACGCCCACCCAGCCCATCGTCGAGACCACTCCTGCGCCGGTGGACACGCCAACGGACACCTCGGCGCCCACGGATACACCGCCTCCCGCGCCGAGCGAAACGCCCACACCAGGCGCCTGATCGTTCCCGGTTAACCCTGGCGCCTAAGGAATACCGCAAGTGAAACTCTCGATCAGGAAAGTACTCCTGCATACCTTCATCGGCGTGAGCCTGCTGGTCGTGGCGCTGGTCATCGCGGTGGGTTTCTACCTCACCATCCGCCAGTTCACCTACGTGGCCAAGCGCAACGCCTGGCGGGGCGAGGGCTCTTTCCTGCTCAAATCGCGCCCACCGGAAAGCGGGGCTGCGCTCCTGCCGCCCTCCGGAACCGCCTCGAGCGCCCCTACGCTGGGCGGAACAGAGCTTGCGCCGCCGGCCACGCTCACCCCCTGGGACGGGGCGGGGCGGGTAACCCTCCTGCTGCTGGGGTTGGATTACCGCGATTGGGATGCCCGATCGCCTGCCTCGCGCAGCGACACGATGATACTGCTTACCATCGACCCGCTGACGCGCAACGCAGGCATCCTGTCTATCCCTCGCGACCTGTGGGTCTCGATTCCAGGATTTCAGCACGGCAAGATCAACACCGCCCACTACCTGGGAGACGCCCACAAGCTGCCTGGCGGCGGCCCAGGGCTGGCGGTCAAGACCGTCGAGCAGTTCTTGGGCGTGCCGATCAATTATTACGCTGTGGTCGATTTTCAAGCCTTCATACGCTTCATCGACGAGATCGGCGGGGTGAAGATCGACGTCCCCGCCACGATCACCATCGACCTGCTCGGTTCAGGCTCGGCGACGAAGAAGACGCTCCAACCGGGAGTGCAAGTATTACCCGGTGCATGGGCACTGGCTTACGCCCGCGCCCGGCACACCTCCGGCGGCGATTTCGATCGCGCCGCACGCCAGCAACAGGTGATCCTGGCCATTCGTGACCGCATCGTCAGTTTCGAGATGCTGCCCATGCTGATCGAGAAAGCCCCCGCCCTGTACCAGGAGTTAGCCAAAGGCATTCGCACCAACCTCACCCTGGACGAGGTCATCAAGCTGGCGGTGTTGGGCAGCCAGATACAACCGCAGAATATCCGCAGCGGTGTAATCAATGAGAAGTACGTCATGTTCGGCAACTCACCGGACAACCTGGCAATCCTGCTGCCCATCCCAGACAAGATTTTCGTGCTGCGCGACGAGGTATTCGCTTTCACGGGCGTGCTCAGCCCGTTAGCCTTGGGTAGCGATCAGGACAAGATGAAGGCGGAAGGCGCACGGGTGGTGCTGATCAATGGCAGCTCGTCGGGCGACCTGGCTGAGCGCACCGCCCAATACCTGCGCTCGCAGGGGGTGAACGTCGTTGGGGTGCAGAACGACTCGCCGCAAATCGCCAACACCACCATTACCGATCATGCTGGTAGGCCCTACGCTCTGAAATACCTGGTGAGCACGCTGCGCATCTCTCAATATCGCATCTACTCCAAAATCCAGGCTGGCACCCAAGTGGACGTGGAGGTCATCCTGGGTGAGGATTGGGCGAAGAACAACAACCTGCCTTGAGGCTCAGAAGAGGGGCAACTGGGGGGGGTTGTAGGTAAACGAATCAAGGCGTAACTGCTCGTCCAGGTTGCTCAGCTCGAGCAGAGCGCTCTCGGCCAGCCAACGTAATTGGCGGAATTTAATGAAACGCCATCCATCGTTGACCGCCTGGCGCAGGCGCGGGTCGCAGGTCAGCTTGTAGCTGATCAGGTTGGCGCGGCCTCCTGGCAAAGCCACCAGGGATTTTTCGGCCGGCAGGGCGCGGTTGAGCAAGGTTCCACCGGTGAGCCCGGAAGCCTGGATGTACCAGATATAGCATACCTCGCCGATAGTATCTCGCCAGGTGAGCGGTGTTTCACCCTCGGAAGAGAAGCCGATGCGCCCGCCGATCTGTTGGAGCAAGAGGGTAATGGTAGCCAGCTCCTGGCGGCGGGTTTGGGGGATGTCCTCCTGGCGGATGCGCCACCTGCCGCTACCGGGCGGCGTTTCCTGGCCATAAGATTCCAGGCACACCTTGATCAATTCCGCTGAGGGGGTCAGCAGGCCTGGAAATTGCGCACAGACCGCCCGATCCAGCTCCATCGGCCTGAGTTCGGGGTGCTCCAGGAGGAGCTTCACCACGCACATCTCCACCTGGTCGGCGAGGGGGAGCTTGTCACCCACGTCGAGCAGGGAATCTCGTAGCCACCACTGGCCGGTATCCAGGGATTTCTCCGCCCCGCCGAATCGCAAAAAACCAGCCTGGTATGTGAAGGCTTTTTCGAGAATGGCCGTCACCTGGCCGCGCGCCTCCCAGGTCGAATGGGCATGCTCACCGGATTCGCTGTCCGCTTCCTGAGCGCCCAGTGATTTCAACGCGCCTTGTTGGGCCATGGCATGCAGGGCGGCCGCGTGCAGGTGCAAGTAGCTGGATGGCTCCGCTCGCTCGTTGAGTGCCTGGGCAGCAGCAGCCCTGGCAAGGGCTGCCAACTGGCGTTCATCCCGATGGTCCTCCACGCCGGCGGGGGTAATCGAGGCCTGGTGGCGCTCCTCGGGGGTGGAACGCTGCAAGGTAACCTGCGCCTGGCCGCTCTCCTCGCGCAAGGCGATGCCGAGCGGCGCGTAATCGCTCATGTCGGCGGCCATCAGGATGGCGGTCAGGAAGCCTGCCTCGACCTCACCGACCACCCCCCACAGGAGGACGCCCTGCTGCAAGCACTGGGTGAGGGCTTGCAGCGCGGCGTGCAGGGCAACGCTGTGCCAGCCCCAATCGTAGCGCCGCCGACGTAGCACGCTCTTGAACGGCCCCACCGCCTCCTTACCCCACAACCAGCCCGCCCACAAGGCACTCAGAGTCCAAAACGCCTGGTTGGGGCGTGGGTAGGCGCACACCGCCGCGCCGACCTCCACCTGCTTCAGGCCCTCCACCAGGTCCTTCAAGCGGCCCTCGAACAGGCTGACGCCCCCCCCTTCGGAGGGGTACGCTGGCCAGGTGCACAGTTCGACGCGCGGCGCTTGCGGCGGCGCGGCCCACTGTCTGACCGCCCCTTCCAAAGCCAGCCACAGGTTATGCTCGCGGAAGCGCTGGGGCATGCCGAGCTGGCGGGGTCGGGGGCGCGGCGTGGGATGGTTCCAGAGGGTGTTGCCCTGATCCAGAGCTGAAA
>JAQUAE010000153.1 GCA_028687395.1 Anaerolineales bacterium
CGCGCGCCGCGCTCTACTGCATCCCCTCGGGCATCTGCACGGCTACCACCTCGCCCCGGGCGCACACCTCCCCATTGGCTGAAAGTGTGCTGGCAACCACGACCTTGCGCCCCTTGATCTCCTTGACGCTGGCGCGCAGCTCGAGCGGGACGCCGAGCGGCGTCGGGCGCAGGTAATCCACGTGCAGGGCGGCGGTCAGGAAGCGCAGGGGCGGCTGGCTGTCCATCGGGCGCCCCTGGGCGCGGTAAGCCGCCGCGGCAGCCGTCCCCGTGCTGTGGCAGTCGATCAGCGATGCGATCAGCCCCCCGTATACGTACCCCGGAATGGAGATGTGGTACGGCCTGGGCAGGTAGATGCACACTGCTTCGTCACCGTCCCAGGTGCTCTTGATCTGCAGCCCGTGCTCGTTCAGTTGCCCGCAGCCGTAGCAATAGTTGAACTGTTCCGGGTAATAATCCTGGAATGCCTTGTCGGTCATCGATTGTCCTCCTCAGCGCGCCCCGGCACTCCCCGGCCCGGGCGGCGGCGAAATTGGCTGAGTAATTTTACCCGCTATTTGGCAAACCGATCACTTGTCTGGATGGCGCGCTGCCAGATTTGCTGTGACGGGGATTAACCCGCGGCCTGGGCAAGCGGCTCGATTGGCTGGCAGGCGAGGAGATGGGGAAAGCGGGCGGCGGCGGGGGACGGCTCAGCCGTTCTGGTCGATCTGCTTCTGCAGGCGGCGGTATTGCCCCGTGGCGGCGTAGCGGCGCAACTGGTTGATGCGCTTGATCAGCAAGGGGTGGGAGCCCAGGGCTTCCCCCAGGCTGCCCAGCCAGGTGTCGTCCTCGGTGTCGATCTGGCGGTAGGCCAGCTCCAGCCCGGCCTGTGTGCTGCCGGCCGGCCCGGCCACCAGCTTGATCAGGGCGGTGACGGCCTTGTCCAGCCTGCCGCAGGCCAGCAGCCCAGCCCGGTCGGCGGAGTACTCGCAGGCGCGGTTCCACCCCAGGAAGGCCATGGTCAGCAGCGCCGAAGCAGACGAGGAGCTGGGGATGCCAGCCATGCCGCCCACCAGCGAGTTCAACCAGGTGTGTCCCAGGCGCACGTGCCCGAGCTCGTGCCTCAGGATGAAGGCCAGCTCGTCCTCGTCCATCACCTTGAGCAGCGCCGAGTATAGCACCACCACCTTGGGGTCGGAGAGACCGAAGGTGTAGGCGTTCAGCGTGGCGCTGGGCGCCACGTAAATGCGAGCACCGGAGGCGCCCAGGCGCGCCGCGCAGCGCCGCACCACCCCGGCCAGCACGGGCGTCTTCTGGGCGGAGATGGTCCTGGCGCTGCTCATCAGGCCCTGGTGGTGGCTGAGCGTGCTGTAATAGGCCAGGGCGAAGGCGATCAGGATGAAGACCGCGCTGGTGCAGAAGGTGGCGCTGGCGGTCAGGACGATGACCAGGAAGACCAGCGACAGCGTCCCAGTTAAAATCAGCGACTCGCCGGGGTAGCGGTAAGCGGTGGTGTCGTAGCGCGGCGGCATCTACTTGACTTTGCGCACGGTCAGCCTGACCCCCTGGACGCGGGTGACCTGCACGCGGGCGCCGGCCGGGATGGCTTCCTGCCCTTCCTCGACCTCGGCGCTCCACAGCTCGCCGCCCACCTGGACGGTGCCCATGGGTGCCAACGGGCTGCGGGCGGTGCCCTGCCGCCCGACCAGGCTCTCCTGACCGGTGCGGATGGGGGCGCGCTGGGCGCGCAGGGCGAAGACCAGGATGCCCAGGAAGATCAGCCCGGTGGTGAGCGAGGTGCCCACGATCAGCGGTACGGACACGCGCTGGAAGGAGGGCACGCCAGGCGAGTTGAACAGCACCAGCGCGCCGACGATCAGCGAACCGATGCCCGCCGCGGTCAGCGCGCCGTGGGTGGGCGCCTTGATGTCCAGCACGAAGAGCACAAAGGCCGTGCCTAGGAAGATCAGCCCCACCCAGTTCACCGGTAGCACGCCCAGGCCGTAGGTCGATAGCGCCAGGCAGGTCACCCCGATGAAGCCCGCCACCCAGCCGCCGGGGCTGGAAATCTCGATCAGGATGGCCTGGACGCCAATAGCCAGCAGCAGGAAGACGATGTTGGGATTGGTCAGCGTGGCCAGGAAGCGCTCGATGAAGCTTGTGGGCAGGAAGCTGGTCTCCGCCCCGGCGGTGTGCAAGACGCGCTCTTCGCCCCCCACCTGGACGCTGAAGCCATCCAGCTTGGCGAGCAGGTCGTCCAGGTCATTGGCGATGAAGTCCACCAGGCCGGCCGCCAGGGCCTCGTTGGCCGAGACGGCTTCGGCGCTCTCGATGGTCTCCTCAGCGAGGCGGATGGCCTCCTCGCCGCGCCGTTCGGCCAGGGAACGCACGGTGGCCTTGAGGATGTTCTTCACCTTGCTCTCGATGGTCTCGCCCAGCTCTTGCCCCTCGGCGCCCACCGGGCTGGCGGCGCCGATGGCGGTCTCGGGAGCCATGGCGGCGGCGTGCCCGGCCAGGGTGATCACCGTACCAGCGCTGCCGGCGATGGCGCCGCGCGGCGCGACGTAGACGATCACCGGCACCTGGCTGCCGCGGATGTCCTGCACCATGCGGTTCATCAGGTCCACGCTGCCGCCTGGGGTGTTCAATTGGAACACCAGGGCTGCGGCGTCCTGGCTTTCGGCGAGGCGGATACCCCGCGCCAGGTACTCAGCCATGGCGGGGGTCACTGCCCCGTCGGCGGTGAGCACCAGCACCAGCGGCCGCTCCTCCTGGGCGGAGGCCAGGCCAGCCAGGCTCGTCACGGCCAGGAGCAGCCACACGGCAGCCCAAAATCTGCGCATCATCCCACGCTCCCTTGAAATCTGTACCTGATGTTTATAATGAAGGACTTACGCAGTTGGGTTTCACGCTCAACTGCGTAACTTCTAAAATGTATTATAGCTGCTTTCGGGCGGGGAAAGACGAACGGGCAGCCTGGCCGCAGCGGGTCCTAGGCTGCCCGGGGAGAAGCAAAAGGTTGGGTTAGAACTGCCCTTCGAGGTAGGCGCGGGTGCGCTCCTGGCGGGGATGTTCGAACACCTCGTGCGCCGGGCCGGCTTCCACCACCTCGCCCAGGTACATGAAGATGACGTAATCCGCCAGTCGCTTCGCCTGGCGCAGGATGTGGGTGACCAGCACCACCGAGTACTGCTGCTTCAGGTCGAGCAGGCGCTTCTCGATGTGCTGGGCGGAGATCGGGTCCAGGGCGGAGGTGGGCTCGTCGCCCAGCAGCAGCTCGGGCTCCACCGCCAGGCCGCGCGCCAGGCACAGGCGCTGCTGTTGCCCGATGGAGAGACCAGTGGCGGGGGCGTGCAGGCGGTCCTTGACCTCCTCCCACAGCCCGGCGACTTCCAGGTAGTGGCGCACAGCGGCCTCCAGCTCGCGGCCTTTCTTGATGCCGTGGATGCGCAGCCCGTAAGCCACGTTGTCGTAGATCGACATGGGCAGGGGGTAGGGGCGCTGGGCGAGCAGGCCGGTCTTCTTACGGATCTCGGTGACGTCCACCCCCGGGGCGTAGATATCCTCGCCATCCACCAGCACTTGCCCGGTGATGCGCGTGCCGTCGTTCAACTCCAGGAAGCGATTCAGGCACTTGAGCAGGGTGGTCTTGCCGCAACCGGAGGGGCCCATGATCACCGTGATCTGGCTGCGCGGGATGTCCAACTGGATGTCCTTCAGGGCGCGGTTGTCCCCGTAGAAAGCGTTCAAATTGCGGATTTGAACGTGAGCATTCATAAGGTGCTTTCCTTGTGTAGGATGTGGTCCGTTTGCTGGGCTGGCATAGCTTCTCCTGAAGCCTTTAGCGGATGACGAAGCGGCTCAGGCGACCGGCCAGCCAGCGCGAGCCCAGGCTGACGATCAGCACGATCACCGTCAGCACCAGCGCCGCGGCGTAAGCGCGCTGCTGCACCTCGGGGAAAGGCGTCCCGAGCTGGAAGAAAACCGCCAGCGGCAAGGAGGCCACAGGGCGCATCAGCGAGGTGGGCAAGCGATCGGTGTAGCCGGCGGTGAAGAGCACCGAGGCGGCGTCGCCGATGCCGCGCCCGAAGGCAAGCAGGATGGCGGTGGCGATACCGGGTAACGTCTGGCGGATGACCACGCGGGTGGCGGTCTCCAGGCGAGTGGCGCCCATCGCCAGCGAGGCGTGCTCGATCTCGGCCGGCATCATGCGGATGACCTCGTCCATGGCGCGGGTCAGGATGGGCAGCTCCAGCAGGGCCAGCACCAGGATGCCGCCGAGCAGCGAGGCGCGCATGCCCAGCGCCAGCATCAGGGTGAAGCCGAAGGCGCCGTAGACGATGGAGGGGATGCCCCACAGCACGTCCAGGGCGAGGCGCACGGCCCCCGCCAGGCGGGATTTTCTCAAATATGCCCCCAGGTTGATGGCGATGGGCAGGCCCAGGGCGAGGGCCAGCAGCGTGGCGCCCCCCGCCAGATAGAGCGAGCCGATGATAGCGTTGAGGATACCGCCCTCCTTGCCCAGGTAGTAGCCGCCCTTCGGGGTTTGAGTCAGCATGGCCAGGTTCAGGGCGGGCAGCCCCTTGACCAGCACGGTGACCAGGATCAGGCCCAGGATGCCCACCACCAGGGCGTAGGAGAGGATCATCAAAACCTTGAAGAAGCCTTCTTCCAGTTGTCGTCTTTTCATAGCGGCTTGGCGATGATCTGGCGCAGGACGAGGGTGGCCAGGATGTTGAAGACCAGCACAACCAGCAGCAGGATGAGCGCCGCCCCCAGCAGCGCGGCGTCGTAGAGGGGAATGGAGAGCATCTCCCCATAGTTGTTGGCGATCAGGGCGGGCAACGGGTAGGCCGGGTCGAAGATCGAGGTGGGCGTCTTGGCCACGTTGCCCACCACCATTAGCACCGCCATGGTCTCCCCCAGGGCACGCGAGGCGCCCAGCACAACCCCGGCCAGGACGCCAGCGCGGGTCTGGGGCAGCACGGCGTACTTCACCGTCTCCCAGCGCGTGGCGCCCAGCGCCAGCGAGGCTTCACGCAGGCCGTCGGGCACCACCCGGAAGACCTCGTAGGTGACGGCGATGATGAAGGGTATGACCATCACCGCCAGCACGATGCTGCCGGAAAGCACGTTGAAGCCGGTGGGATTCTGGTTGGCGAAGAGGGGGATGAACCCCAGCCAGCGCGAGAGCGCCGGCGCCACGCCGGACTGCACCCAGGGGACGATGGCAATCACCCCCCACACGCCGTATACCACGGAGGGGATGGCCGCCAGCAGGTCGAGCATGGGTTTCATCACCGCCCGCAGGGAGGGCCGGGCATACTCGCTCAGGTAGATGGCGCTGAGCAGGCACACCGGCACGGCCAGGATCATCGAGACAACGGTCACCCAGATGGTGCCCATGATGAA
>JAQUAE010000154.1 GCA_028687395.1 Anaerolineales bacterium
CTGGGTTTGGGTGTTTTCCTGCGCCCCAAAGTCGACGTAGGTTTCGTCCCCTGCGCCTAACTCAACCGCGTACGTGGATACCGTCGTGGGGTTGTACCCATCCGGTATGGCGACGGAGATGGTGTAATCGCCTTCGGGCAGGTCTTCGAAACAAGACGGATCGAGGCTATCGGCAGTGGTGACGGATAACGAGACGCTGCCAGACAGGTTGTTGATGCTGATGGCGCCCTGGGGGATGGAGGGTTCTTGTTCCTGGCGGATGGAATCGCCATTGCGGTCATTATAGAGCAAGATGCACAGGATACCTGTACCCGGTTGCGGGGTGGGGGTGGGCACCACCTCGGTGGGAGTCGGGCTGGGACCTGGTGTGGGGGTCACCTGGGAAGGACCGCCCAGGCCGAGCAGCAGTTCCTGCCCGACGATGATATCGTCTCCGATCAGGTTGTTCAGGCCGCGCAACTCATCGACCGAAACGCCGGAAATCAGCGAGATGCGCAGCAGGGTATCGTTGGGTTGGACGATGTAAATGATGCGCCCGTCCGGTCCGGGGGTGGGCGTGGGGAACGGGGTGGCCTGGAAATGTGGCGCGGCGGCAGCCCGCTCGTCCAGGCGGCTGGAAAGGGTGAGCACCAAGGCCAGGCTCAGGCAGACCAACAGCCATGTGCGCATTTTGCTGTTCATGACAGGCCTCATTATACTGAATAATGTGGGCTGGGTTAAGTGGTTTTGGCCGATTGCCGGGCTGTAAGCCAGTGGGGCGTGTCGCTCAGGCATGCGGCGCCTTGCGGCGCATGATTTGCAGGGCCAATAAGGCGAGCAGGTCGAGCAGCGTTACTGCCAGGACGTTGGCCTGGATGCCATCGAGAGGAAATTTGGGCAGTTTGGCCAGCGTATAGAGCTGCGTGGAAAAGAGCGCCGCCAGGGCTTTGCCCAGGGAGTGACCGGCGATATTGTAAGACAGAACGGTGGCGCGCGCGGCTGGCAATAGCTCGGTCATCATGGGAATGCTGCTGACCAGGGTGAATTCAAAGCTGAGGTAGAAGAGAAAAAGGCCAAACAAGGACCCCGGCAGGGAGGTGCCGAGCACGGGCAGGGCCAGCGCTGCCAGGCAATTAGCCAGAATCCCCATGGCAACGGCGCGCGGTTTGCCTAAGCGGTCGACCAGCGCGGCGACCAGCGATTCCCCACTCAATTCGGAGATGCCGATGACGGCTGAGGCAGCCCCCAAGGCAGCGATCTTCAAGCCGAAGGAATCGCTCAACCAAAGCCCGAACACCAGGTTGATTACCTCGTTGGAGGCACTGACCAGGATGCCCACGCTGATGGCATACACTGCCGCCGATGAGCCGAGTACCGACTTAAAATATTGGACTGCTCCTGGCCGGCCATCCTCGGGGGCAGGGTCTTTGGGGATCAGGATCCATAAGGCCAGGATCGAAAGCAGACCCAGCCCAGCCAGGACGGGGAAGGGAGCCATCCAGCCGCGCCGGGCGATCAGCAGGCCAACCAGGGGCACGCCGATGATAAAACTGAGCGACCAGCTCAGCTCGATCAAAGCCAGCACCAGGCCGCGCCGTCCGTAGGGAACCCGATCCCCCAGGTAGGCAGCCAGGGAAGGGTCGAACACGCAGCGGCCCAGCATGACCAAGACCAGGGCCAAAGTGAAGGTGGCGAAGGAGGGCCAGAGGGCGACGGAGGACATTCCCACCACCAGAAAGGAAAGCCCTAAGAGCATGCCCGTCTTGCGGCCGCGACTATCTCCAATCAGCCCGAGAAACGGGCCAAAAGCGCCCGCAGTCGAGCGGGCGGTGAGGGCGAGAGAGATCATCGGCAGGCTTACCCCCAGGCTTTCGGTGAAGATGCCCAAGAAAGGGTACACCATGCGGTGCGCCGTGTTGACCACAGTGCGAATGGTGGTGAAGAGGGGGATGACGGGGCGAAGGCGGTTCAATGGCTTTGTTCAGGCTGGTTTACGTGCTGGGGATGGCGGAGGCGCGTTCCAGGCGCCTCCACAGGCGGGCGACCAAAGCGGCGGCCAGCATGGTCAAGAGCAACAAGGCGGCAAAATGAGCCTGGATGCGCCACGAATCGGCCTCCAGGATGGGTGAAGGTGGGTGCATGACGTTGCGCGTGGCCTGCAGCACGAGGTACAGGGCCAGGATGAACCCCAGGTTGGCGGCCGAAGCCCAGGATGGCCTCTCCAGCAGGGTTACCCCAATTTGTAAGAGCAGCCCTGTCACGGCGAAGATGGCCGCCACCCGGAAGCGGGGCTCGGCTAGGAAGAGGCCGTTCCAATTGGTCTCCATGGCCCACATGGCGATGGGGATGTAGGTGATCCAGAAGGACAAGCCGGTCCTTCCCAGAGCGCGCGACCACAGGTTCAGCCCTTCGCCGCGGGTGACCAAACCAGCCAGCCCAGCCAGGCCAGCCGCCAGGAAAACGGCCAGCGAAGTCCATACCCAGGCGCCGTGCAGGTAGACCACGCGTACATTAGCCCCCAAGGATTTTTCTGCCGGCCCCAGCGCAGACAGCCCGGCGATAGCAGCCAGCACCAGCAAAAACCACAACCAGGTCAGGGATTTCATTCATGGGCCTCAGGTGACCCCAATAAGCAGGGACAGCGAGCTGCGGATTGAGAATGCCGCCCGCTGATTTTACTTCAGCATGGGAATTTTCACGCCGTGCCTTTTGGCGGCGGCGATGGCTGCTTCGTAGCCGGCGTCGGCGTGGCGCACGATGCCCATCCCGGGGTCGGTGGTCAGCACCCGTTCCAGGCGGGCGGCGGCCGCTGAGGTGCCATCGGCGACGATGACCTGCCCGGCGTGCTGGCTGTAGCCGATGCCCACTCCCCCGCCATGATGGAAGGAAACCCAGGTGGCCCCGCCCACGGCGTTGATCAGGGCGTTCAGGATGGCCCAGTCGCTGATAGCGTCACTGCCATCCTGCATGCCCTCGGTCTCCCGGTTGGGGGAGGCGACTGACCCGGAATCGAGGTGGTCGCGCCCGATGACGATGGGTGCTTTAAGAACACCCTGGGCGACCATCTCGTTGAATTTCAGGCCGGCCCTGGCGCGTTCGCCGTACCCCAGCCAGCAGATGCGAGAGGGCAGCCCCTGGAAAGGCACTTTCTGGCGCGCCATGATCAACCAGCGACGCAGGTGGCCGTCCTCCGGAAAGAGCTCCATCACCGCTTCGTCGGTGCGATAGATATCCTCCGCTTCACCGGAGAGCGCCACCCAGCGGAAGGGCCCCTTGCCTTCACAAAACAGGGGGCGGATGTAGGCCGGGACGAACCCCGGGTATGCGAAAGCCTCCCGCACGCCGAAATCGTAGGCGCGCTGGCGCAGGTTGTTACCGTAGTCGAATACTTCTGCGCCACGGCGCTGGAATTCGAGCATCGCTTCGACGTGATGAGCCATGGACTGCATCGAACGGCGCTGGTAGCCCTCGGGGTCTTGGGTGCGCAGGGAATCGGCTTCGGCGACGCTCAGCTTTTCGGGGATATACATCATTACGTCGTGGGCGGGTGTCTGGTCGGTGACCACGTCGGGGAGCACGCCGCGCACGGCCAGTTCGGGGAAGATTTCAGCCGCGTTTCCAATCAACCCGATCGACTTAGCTTCCTGGTTTTGCACCGCTTCCTCGACCAGGGTCATGGCTTCTTCCAGGGTGTCGACGACGGTGTCGACGTAACCGATGTCGCGTCGGCGCCGCGCGCGCTCGGGGTCAGCCTCGACGATCAACCCCACGCCTTCGTTCATGGTGATGGCCAGGGGTTGCGCCCCGCCCATGCCGCCCAAACCGGCGGTGAGCACCCATTTGCCCTTGAGCGAGGGCCAGCCGCGCTGGCGCGCCAGCGCGCCGAGGGTCTCGTACGTCCCCTGGAGGATTCCCTGCGTGCCGATGTAAATCCAGGAGCCGGCGGTCATCTGGCCGTACATGATCAGGCCTTTGGCGGCCAGCTCATCGAAGTGCTCCTGGGTTGCCCAGTGCGGCACCAGGTTGGAGTTGGCGATCAACACCCGCGGCGCGTCGCGGTGGGTTTTGAATACCGCCACCGGCTTGCCGGATTGCACCAGCAGGGTTTCGTCATCCTCCAGTTGACGCAATGACTCGAGGATGGCGTCGAAGCATTCCCAATTGCGCGCCGCCTGCCCGCGCCCGCCGTAGACCACCAAATCCTGGGGGCGTTCCGCGACCTCAGGGTCGAGGTTGTTCTGAATCATGCGATAGGCTGCTTCGCTCAGCCATGATTTGCAGGTGAGTTGCGCGCCGCGCGGGGCGCGCACCGTGCGCTGGTCCGGCATATTGCACCTCCTGATATGGGCTATTCCGCTCGCCTGGCGTCTCTGCGGATGTGCCGGAAGCGAGAAATAGAAATCCCTTCTTTGGCGATTATACGCCAGGAAGGGGAGAGGGGCAAATATTTAACTCAGAAACGCTTAGTGACAATATCCTCAACCGGAAGGAGATGGCAGAGGGGAATGCGGTGCGTGGGTTCAGTCGAAGTCAAGCGCAAGCTTAACGGGCTACACTGGCTGTCAATCGTGTTGCAATGTGACAGGCCCAGACGCACCGGGGGAAGGGTGCTGC
The DNA here is from genome assembly GCA_028687395.1 of Anaerolineales bacterium. Lineage (GTDB taxonomy): Bacteria > Chloroflexota > Anaerolineae > Anaerolineales > UBA4823 > JAQUAE01. Next base: position 4,594 of record JAQUAE010000154.1, read on the forward strand.
TTAATTCTGGCGTTTATGGCCGTTGGTGACCTCGCTGAAGGTGGTCCTTTTCAAGCGATCGACGAGCTCAATCTGGGCGTCGCACCAGATTGGGCGGATCGGGCAATCCTCGCTGAAGGTGCACGAGCTACCGCCATCGGCAACGCAATCGTTGAGCATGATCGGCCCGTCGATGGCTTCCACAACTTCCAGCAGGGAGATCTCTTCGGGAGAGCGAGCCAGCGCTACCCCGCCGCGCGCCCCGCGCGATGTCTGCAGCAATCCCGCCACGGATAACTGCGAAACGATCTTGGCCAGGAAGGAGGGGGGAATCTTCTGTTCTTTGGCGATTTGGCTGGTCGCCGCGCGGCGCTCGAGCCCCAATCTCGCCAGGTAGGCGACGGCGCGCACCGCGTAATCGGCTTGACGTGTAATTTGCATGTCTTCTTGCTCCCTATCCGGTTTTATGGATAAAGATTATCCTTATTATTTTAGACCATTCTTGGCGAATTCACAAGTGACAGAGGTCATCCTTATATGATGATTGTCATCTATTTGGTAAGTCTTGTCTTGATTATGCAATTATTTATACCGCCAAGTTATGGTAATATAACCGGCGCGAGGGGAACTTCCCTGGTAATCCCTCGACATTGGCTTGCTTCCATGGGCTATCTGGCCTGAAAGGGGCGGGCTGCGCTTCGCCCTGTGCAATCGCGCCGCTCTGGAGAGTGCATGAGATGAAACAAATTTGCGTTATCGGTGTGGGCTATGTCGGGTTGGTGACGGCTGCCTGCTTTGCCGAC
>JAQUAE010000155.1 GCA_028687395.1 Anaerolineales bacterium
CCGGCCCCGGCACGATTAGCGAAGCGCTCAACGCCGGGCTGCCCATGGTGCTCAACAGCCATCTGCCTGGACAGGAGGACGGGAACATCAGCTACGTGGTCTCGGAAGGCGCGGGGCTTTGGGCTCCGGAACCCGAGCAGACCGTCGCCGCCTTGCGGAGCTGGTTGGAGCGCCCTGAGCTGCTCGCCGCGGCAGCCAGCGCCTGCCGCCGCCTTGCCTACCCGGATGCTGCCATGAAGATCGCCGACATCCTGGGGGAGAAGCTCCACCTGATCACCCCCCGCCCCGTCGCGGAGTAAGCGTTAGTCAGGTCAACGCCATGGCGAAGCCTCACCTGATTTTCGCCTTCTCCCTCGGGTTGGCTGGCTTGATGTTCGCCAGCGGCTGTGCTGCGACGCAAACCCCTGCGCCGCTGCCTCCCACGATCAGCCTCACCCAGGCCTACCAGACCGTCGCTGCTCGCCTCAGCCAAACCGGCGCGGCGCTCAGCCTTACACTGCCAGTCACTTCCCCCGCGCTCAGCGAGACCCCCGCGGTTTCTCCCGGCCCGCCTGGCCAGGCGACCGCCTCACCCCAGGATGCCGCTTCGGACGCCTCCACCTGCGACCAGGCCGCGCCGGGCATACCCATCGACATTACCATTCCGGACGATACCCAGATCATCGCCGGGCAGCCTTTCACCAAGGTCTGGCGCCTGCAAAACATCGGGATCTGCACCTGGACGGCAGCGGAATATGGGGTCGCCTGGTTCTCAGGCGAGCAATTGGGCGCGCCGCTGCGCGTGGCACTGACCACCGATGTGCCTCCCCAGCGCACGGTGGACATCGCCGTCGACATGGTCGCGCCCAACCAGCCGGGGACGTACCAGAGCAACTGGAAACTGTACAACGCCGCTGACGTCCTCTTCGGCATCGGCCCCGCGGGCGGCTCGCCCATCTGGGTGCGCATCGTGGTGGTACCCCAACCCACCGGTTCGGGGGTGGCACCCAGCCCCTCCCCAACCGCCACGCACACCCCCACCCCGCCGCCCATCACCAGCGGCGCCATCGTGCTGCAGCCCGGCGATCACGTCGACCTGGATAACAAGCAGGTCAACCCCAGCACCGGCGTCGACCTGTCCTTCGAAACCAACCAGAAAGGCAGCCTGATCCTGATGCCTGCCTCCGGCGCCCGCCTGGGATATTACGGCGCCGAAACCCCGGACATGGGTGAATGCCAGGCGGGCGGCTTCCCGGACGAAGCCATCGCCCTCGTCGACCTGGCGGTGGGGGATTATTTCTGTTACCAGACCAACCAGGGTTTCCCCGGCCGGGCGCAGTTGACCAATTACAACCCAGACGCCCCGGCCATCGTCCTGGACATCCTCACCTGGTACCTGCCGTAAGCCATGGGCGCCCTGTATCTCGTCGCCACCCCCATCGGCAACCTGGAAGACATCAGCCAGCGCGCCCTGCGCGTGCTTGGCGAGGCGCGCCTGATCGCCTGCGAAGACACCCGCCAGACGCGCAAGCTGCTGGCTCGCTACGCCATTGCCACCCATCTGGTCAGCTACCACGAACACAACAAGCTCGCCCGCCTGGAAGCCATCCTGGCAGAGCTGGAGCAGGGCGACGTTGCCCTGGTCTCGGATGCTGGCACCCCCGGCTTGAACGACCCCGGCTACGAGCTGGTGCGCGCTGCCCTGCAGCGGGGGTACCAGGTCAGCCCCATCCCCGGCGCCTGCGCCCCGATCGCCGCGCTGGTCGTCTCCGGCCTTCCGACGGATGCCTTTCTCTACCTGGGCTACCTGCCACGCAAGTCCTCCGAACGTCGCCAACGCTTGGAGGAGGTGGCCAGCCTGGCACACACCCTCGTCCTGCTGGAGGCGCCCCATCGCCTGCTCGCCACGCTGGAGGATTTGCTGGCCGTGCTGGGCAACCGCCAGACGGCGATCGCCCGCGAGTTGACCAAGGCTCACGAGGAGATCTTCCGCGGCGAGTTGCTGGAAGCGCAGGCGCATTTCCTCGCCCAACCGCCGCGCGGCGAATTCACCCTGGTCATCGCCGGTGATACCGCCGCACCCGAAGCGTGGAACCGTGAACAGGTCGAGCAGCGCGCCTCCGAGCTTCTGGCGGGCGGCGCTCCCCCCGCGACGGTCGCCAGCCAGGTGGCTTCCCAGAGCGGCTGGCCACGCCGGGAGGTCTACCGCCTGGTAAGCCGCCTGAAGCCCCCTGGCGGCGGCAAGGACTGAGCCAAATCATTTCTTGTGGAGGCATTACGTGAATCTCGACGACTTGGAATACTTCCGCCAGATCGATCAGCAGAACATGCTCGCCCACATCGACTACCTGCCCAACCAGCTCGAAGCGGCCTGGGAGCTCGCCCAGCACCTGCCGCTGCCCGAGGCGAAGACCATCCAGCACGTGGTCATCACCGGAATGGGCGGTTCAGCCATGGGCGGCGACCTGTTGGAAGCCTATAGCAAACCCTTCTGCTCCGTGCCGGTGGTCTTGAACCGGGATTATGACCTGCCCCACTGGGCGCGCGGGGCGAACACACTGGTGATCGTCGCCTCCCACTCCGGCAATACCGAAGAGACCGTGACCGCCCTGCAGCAGGCCATCGACGCCCGGGTTTCCCTGATAGTGCTCACCACCAACGGCAAGCTGGCCCAGGTCGCCCACAGCCAGTCCCTGCCCCTGTGGCAGTATGACTATCCCAGCCAGCCACGCGCCGCCCTGGGCTATTCCTTCACCCTGCTCCTGGCTGCCTTCTCCCGCCTGGGGTTCATCCCCGACCAGGCGGCTAAAGTGGCCAGCGCGGTGCAAACCTTACGCCTCGGCCAATCCCGCTTGAACGCCGAGGTACCCGCCGCCATCAACCCCGCCAAGCGTATGGCCGGCCAGCTCATCGACCGCTTGGTGACGGTGATCGGTCCCGGCATGCTGGCCCCGGTAGCCCGGCGCTGGAAGAACCAGTTCAATGAACTCGCCAAAGCCTGGGGCGCCTGCGAAGCGCTCCCTGAAGCCGATCACAACCTGCTGGCTGCCGCCGAGAACCCCGCCGGGTTGCTCTCGCGCCTGGTCGCCCTGTTCCTGCGCTCGCCCTCCGACCACCCGCGCAACCGCTTGCGCAGCGACCTGACCCGCAAAGCTTTCATGCTTCAGGGCGTGGGCACCGACCCGGTCGACGCCAGCGGCGAGACGCGCCTGGCGCAGCTCTGGTCATTGATTCAATTTGGGGATTATTCGGCGTATTACCTGGCGATGGCCTATGGAGTCGATCCCACCCCCATCGCGGTCATCGACCGGTTCAAAGAGGAGATCTCCGCTGCCTGAAATATAATTTGTAGGACTTACGCAGTTGGGGGGAGGAGGGGGTGCTCAACTGTGTAACTTCTAATTTGTTGTATTTCACAGAGTTCGCAATAAAATGATTATAGGAAAGGAAATTACGCCTGCCAGGGCGATGACCAGCCCGATGAGCATGCCGGCCAGGACGTCGCTCAGGTAGTGCAGCCCCATTGCCACCCGCGCCAGCGCCACCAGCGGCGCCCAAACCAGCAGGATGGCGCCTAACCAGGCCGGGCCCGCCCCGAGCACCAGGACAGCCAGCATGACCGCCCGCGCGGCGTGACCGGAGGGAAATGAATGCGGGTCGGTGTTGCGATAGATGCCGCCCCATTCCCCCTCGGGTCGCCTCCTGCGCACGCTGAATTTGATCAGCATCACGATGGCCGCGGTGACCAGCACGCCCAGCCCCAGGTAAATGGCGCGCGCCTTCCAGAAGCTATCGCCCCACAACCAGAGGGCAAGCAGCCCCGCCAGCCAGAACCAGGAATCACCGGAGTGCGCCAGCAGGATGGCCAGGCGGCGCAGCAGGCCAGGTCGTTCGGCTACGCGCAGCACACGCGTCCAGCGCCGGTCGGCTTCCAGCAGCCCCTGCCAATCCATCGCCTTAGGCGCCTCGCCCTCGCCTGGCCATGTCCTCTCGCACCAACTCCAACTGGTGCGGTTTGTCGACGTCCATGCCCACCTCGGCGTAGGGGCACACAATCGCCCGCCCGGTGATCCCCAGCCGGCTCGCCGCCGTCTTCACCGCCTGATCCAGCGTAATCATGCGCAACGCCAGCAGGATCAGCGTGTCGTACCCGATCAGCGCCGCTTGCTTGAAGACGTTCTTGCGAGCGGCGATGATGCGCGACCACATGGCGTCGTTGCCCGTCGCCGTCTTGGCCCGCACCACGTTCATATCCCCGCCGCACACGTCGATGTCCTTCAACCGTGTGAACGAGCGCTTCGATCCCGGGTAGCGCTTCTCCATCACACTGCGCTCGATGACATTGTAGTAGACGTCGTCGTCGCTCTGCATGGCGGCGTCGACCACCCAATCCACCATCTCACCGGTGATGGCAGGTATATCCGAGGACACCAGCAACACGTGGCGTGTGGCAGGGTTCAGCCCGATCACCCTTATCACCCCATGGCGGATGTTCTCCAGCATCTCCCCCTGGTTGGGCACCCAGGCTCTCACCTTCGGGCAACTCACCCCAGTATCCTCCCCCAAACCCATCACCACCACGTTCTCCACGCTGCGCGCGGCGCTCAACGCGTCCAACACCCACTGGATCATCGGCTTGCCGGCTACGTCCAGCAACGCCTTGGACTGACCTCGAGTATAGTCGTACAAGGGCTCGCCCGGTTGGGGGATGCCCCCCGCGGTGACCACTGCGTCCATATTAATTCAGCTCCTGGACCTGGGGTTGGAAACCAAGCTTATCGAGCATCTCCTGCAGCTCGGCTCGGGTAAGCACGCGCCCTTTGCCCGCCACGGCAACCAGCGCTGCTTCCATCATATTCGTGCCGAACGAGCGCCCCTCGATGACCGGCGTGGAGGTGACCAGGTACTTCACTCCCGCCTGGCGGAAGAGCGCCACGTCCTCGGTGGTGGTGGTATTGGTGGCGATGATCTTCCCCTCCAGGCGCTCCGGCATGTGGCGCTTCACGTAGTGGCAATCCCCGGCAATCACCACTCCCCACTGGTAATACTTTTCCCATTTCGGCTTGCGCACTTCCTGCTTCTCGCCGGTGGGATAGACCCATTCGAACGGCAGCCGCCCGGCGATGGGCATCAACACCGCCGCCAGCCTCTTCAAGCCGCGCTCGCTGCGCACTGCAAAGGGCAGCCCCAGGCCGAACATCATGTCTCCGAACACCATCTCGTAGCCGGCGTCGATAAACGATTTGCTCATCCCCCAACGATCAACGCCGAGGGTGACAAAAGCCCGCTTGCCCATCTTCTCCACGTAATCCCCGACCTTCTCCTGGATGAAGGGCGCCA
>JAQUAE010000156.1 GCA_028687395.1 Anaerolineales bacterium
CACCTGCCCGGACTGGACGACGACGATGATCAGGCTGTGGTCGGTGCAATCGACGCTCAAGCCGCAGGGGACGGCCTGGCTGTAGCCGCCGCCCAGGCCGAGGGCGGGCTCGTAGGCGACGACGTGGTAGTTGCCGGGGGGCAGGTGGTCGATCTGGTAGTCCCTCTGGTCCTTGGCGGTGTCGAGGGCGTAGTAGTTGCCGGTGTCCAGGTGGAAGGCAATCACGCGCAAGGGGGGAATGAACTCGCTGGGGTAGGAGAGCGAGCCGGCGATGCTGCCCGTGGCGGGCTGGGCGGTGGTGGGCTGGGCTGCATGGGTGGGTGGGGCGACGAGAGCGGTTTGCGTGGCCTGGACGGCGACCATGGTAGCCCCGAAGTCGGAGGTGGAAAGAGGCGGGGCGGGGGTGGGCGTCGCCGGGGTAACCAGCCCGCAGAACACGGAGGAGATGACCAGCAGGAAGCTTATTGGTAATAACGCCAGCGGTCGGGGTTGCATAGGCTCTCATTCACCTTTCACGTAGATAGGATTGCTAAATATCCAGCCTCGCTTGCGACCAAGATAGTGGATATAAGCTTCGGCGCGGTACGCGCCGGGTTGGGTGGTGATGTAGGTGCAGGTATGGCGTTTATGCCAGACCTTGATCGTCTTGCCATCCTTGACCAGGCGGCATTCGACGGGCAGCGGCAGGCGGATCTGCAGGGTGACGCCTCCCTTAGCAGGGATGGTCTCGCCCATCCAGGCGACGCGCTCGCTTCCCTGGGCGGTGAAGCGGAAACCGCGGGTAGAGGCTGGCAGGTCGTAACCGATGAAGAGGCGACCGCTGCCCAGGGCGGTGAGGAGCCGCGGGCGATCTCCAATTATATCCCCACTCAAGGGGCTTTCCAGGAAAAGGTGATTGTTGATGGCGCGAAAGTGGTACTCGTAAGGGAAGAGGGTCTTGCGCAAGGGACCGAGGCTGGCAGGCAGGGCGTGGGCGTCCGAACCGCCCACGGCGACCACCCGGCGCCCCTGGCTGAGCAGCTCGTCCCACTTGCGCAGGGCTTCGGGGTGGGGAGCGCGGGCAATCAGGCGAGGATTGAAGGCGTAGAAGAGGGCGTGCAGCTTGCTCTTGAGCAGGGATTTGAACTCAGAGAACCCGTTCCACAACTCAAGACCGGTGTAGCCGTGCACGTCCCAGTCCACCCAGGAGATGTCTGGCTCGCCAACGGCAGGGGCGGCCAACTCGTAAGGGTGGGCGAGGAAAGACAGCCCGCCGGCCTGGCGGACGTTATCCAGGAGGCGCTGGGGGTCGTGAGCTTGAGCGGCGAGCTCACGACCGGCGCCGAAGACGAGCAGGTGGTTCTTCTGAGGCAGGCGCCCCTGGTCGTGTATCTCCTCGCCGACCAGGAGGAGCGCTCGCCGGGCGCCATCGGTGTAGACGCGCTCCAGGCCGTCGACGTAGACGTTGTGGTCGGTGACCAGGACGGCGTCCAGGCCGGTCTGGATGGCGGCGCGGGCGATGCGGGCGTGCGTGTAGCGCCCATCCGAGTAGGGGGTATGCATGTGCAGGTTAGCGACGACTTCGTGCATGGCAGGATGGCGTGTCTTTTTAATAATTCGGGGTGTTCTCGGGATGGACCTCTGGGAAAACCTCAGTGGGGTTCCGTTGACCATTTGGATGACGGAAGGTATAATCCGCCTGCCTATTATACTTGTAGGAGAACACTGATCAGGAGGACCGTGTGGAGAAATACCTGGACATTGCGACGATCATCGTTTCGACAGCGCTGATCGCCAGCGTTATCTTGCAGAGCAAGGGTGCGGGGCTGGGCGGGCTGTCGGGGATGGACACGGGCGGCATCTTCACCGCCCGGCGAGGCATCGAAAAGACCCTGTTTCGCATCACCATCGGCCTGAGTGTGCTTTTCTTCGCCCTGGCGATTGGCACCGTCATCATTGCCGGATAAATGGGTGGGGGAAGATTCAGCAGGGTATGCCGGGTCGTAATTGGCAAAGCATAAAGGCGACTCGCGGCCAAGCCGAGGAGCGCCTTTTTTTGTCCACAAGTAGACGAAGATGAAAAACTTACGTTGGCAACTCCTGATCGTCATGCTGGCTCTGGTCGCCATCGGGCTTTTGCTCATCGGGCAACAGCCAGTGCTGCAGGAGATCGTCCCGGTGAAGCCGGCGACGGGGGGCGTCTACTCGGAGGCGATAATCGGCGCCTACGGGCGGCTGAATCCGGCGCTGGATTATTACAACCCCGCAGACCGGGACATCGACCGGCTGCTGTATAGCGGGTTGATTCGCTTCGACGATTACGGGCTGCCGCAGGGCGATCTGGCCGAATCGTGGGGCATCTCGCAGGACGGCAAGGTGTACAACTTCTCGATTCGCAGCAACGCAGTATGGCACGACGGCGAGCCGGTCACCAGCGACGACATCTTGTACACTGTGGGTGTGATGCTGGACGAAAGCATCCCCCTGCCGGAGGACATCAAGGAAATCTGGCAACAGGTGGAGGTGAAGAAGCTGGATGAGAAGACCCTGCAGTTCATCCTGCCCGAGCCGTTTGCGCCTTTCCTGGATCACCTGACCTTTGGTATCCTGCCCAGCCACCTGCTGGGGGACGCCGCGCCGCAAGACCTGGTCGAGGCGCCGTTCAACCTCAACCCGGTGGGCAGCGGGCCGTATGCCTTCGAAGGGTTGACCAGCACAGACGGACGGGTGGACAGCGTGGTGCTCAGCGCTTTCGAGGATTACTTCCTGGGGCGGCCGTTCATCGACCAGGTGGTGATGCGCTATTACCCGGACGCGCCTTCGGCGCTGGCGGCTTACCAGAACGGGGACGTGTTGGGAATCAGCGAAGCCACGCTGGACATCCTTTCTGTGGTGCTCAAGGAAGCGGAGCTGAAGCTGTACACCGGGCGCGAGCCATACCTCAGCCTGGTGTACCTGAACCTGGACGACCCGGCGCTACCCTTCTTCCAGGATGCGGCGGTGCGCCGGGCGATGCTCCTGGGCTTGAACCGGCAGTGGATGGTGGATCGCCTGCTGAGCGGGCAGGCCATCGTGGCGCACAGCCCGATCTTCCCGGGCACATGGGCGTATTACGAGGACGTCGAGAAGGTGGAGTACGACCCGGAGAAGGCGATTGCGCTGTTGAAGGAAAATGGGTACACCGTTCCGGCGGAGGGCAACAACGTGCGCGCCAAGGATGGCGTGGCGCTGGCCTTCGACCTGGTTTACCCGGATGACCCGCGCTTCACCCCGCTGGCTGAGGCCATCAAGCGGGATTGGGAGAAGCTGGGGATGGCGGTGAACTTGAAGCCGGCGCCGTACGAAGAGCTGGTGCAGGCCTACCTGGAGCCGCGCAACTATCAGGCAGCGCTGGTGGAGCTCAACCTGGCGCGCTCGCCGGACCCCGACCCTTACCCCTTCTGGGACCAGGCGCAAATCACGGGCGGGCAAAACTACGCCCAATGGAACGACCGCCAGGCGAGCGAGTACCTGGAGCGGGGGCGCATCACGGTGGACGTGGGGGAACGAGCCAAGGCTTACCGCAATTTCCAGGTGCGCTTTGCCGCCGAGCTGCCGGCGCTGCCGCTGTTCTACCCGGTGTATTCGTACGCGGTGGACGCCCAGGTGCAGAACGTACGCATTGGCTCATTCTTCGAAGCCAGCGACCGCTTCAACAATTTTGCCAGTTGGTACCTGGTGACCAAGCGCCCGGTGGGGGGCGCGAGCGGGCCTACGGTTACGCCCTAGTCGCATGGCGCACGACAACCGGGAGTTGAAACCGTCGCCCCGGGCCAGGCAGGCACCGATCATCTCAAAAAAGGGTATAATCAAGATAGGTTAACTCCGAAATTTCCCGATGCGACTTTCCCATGGCACTCGACCGATTTGGACGCCACATTCACTACCTGCGCATTAGCCTGACTGATCACTGCAACCTGCGCTGCGTGTATTGCATGCCGGAGGACATGACCTTCCGGCCCAACGCCGAGTTGATGCAGGACGAGGAAGTGCTGCTGCTGGTGCGCATGTTCGCCGGCCTGGGGTTCGATAAATACCGCCTGACGGGCGGGGAACCCACGGTGCGGGCGAACGTGGTCGAGCTGGTGCGGGCCATGGCGGCCACGCCCGGGGTACGCTCGCTGAGCATGACCACCAACGGGGTGCTGCTCAAGCGCCTGGCGCGACCGCTGGCGGAGGCCGGCTTGCAGCGGGTGAACGTCAGCATCGACACGCTGGACGCGGAGAAGTTCCGTCGATTGACGCGCTGGGGATCGCTGGAGGACGTGTGGCAGGGCATCCTGGCAGCCGAGGAAGCGGGGCTGGAGCCGGTCAAGCTGAACGCGGTAGTGGTGCGCGGCTACAACGAGCGGGACGTGGTCGACCTGGCGCGGCTGACCGTGGAACACCCCTGGCAATTGCGCTTCATCGAGATGATGCCCTTCGCCGGAGCGACGGAGCTGCAGCAAAGCCAGATGGTCACCGCCGAGGAGGTGCTGGCGAGACTGGAGGCGGCCTTCGGGCCGCTGGAGCTCACCCGCAACGGCGACCTGGACGGGGAGGCGCGGGTATACCACATCCCTGGCGCCCAGGGGGAGGTGGGCGTGATTGCCTCGGTGACGCAGCCCTTCTGCGCGGCGTGCACGCGGGCGCGGCTGACGGCAGATGGTCGCCTGCGCCTGTGCCTGCTGCGTGAAGGGGAGGTGGACTTGCTGACCCCTTTGCGCGCCGGGGCGACCCTGGAGGAGCTGCGCCAACTGGTGCTGGATGGCGTGTGGCACAAGCCGTGGGGGCACGGGCTGGCCGAGGGGGTGATCCCGCTCAACCGGGTGATGAGCGAGATCGGCGGGTAATTCCCACACAAAACGAGCGACAAGCGATCAGAGCAGCCAGGCGGACAAGGCCAGGGCGCAAAGCGCGCCGGTCAACGAACACAGGAAATTGACCCAGTCGTTGTTCAGCCAGGCCCAGCCGCGCACCTGGTGAGTGGGGGCGCCGCAGGTGTGGCGCGGGTGGCGCTCGGTTTCCTTGTTGCACGCAGGACAGAAATAGATAGCCTGTACTGAGGCGCCGAGCAGGGAATCGAAGCTGGAGCCAGCCAGCCCGGAGAGGACGGCGATGCCCGCCAGGCGCCAGGGGTGGGGGACCATGGGGAAAAGCGCCGCGATGGCGCCCACCAGGGCGGCGCCAGCCAGGGCGGCCAGGTAGCCCAGCGGGGAGATCCCACCCGAAGCGCCGCGCTCCACCCTGCGGCCGGTGGTGATCAGGCGGGGGAGGGCGGCGGAGAAGACCCCCAGCTCGGTCGCCCAGGTG
>JAQUAE010000157.1 GCA_028687395.1 Anaerolineales bacterium
AGCACTTCCAGAATCCGCTTCTGCCGCTCGCTCAGACCTTTTGCGCGCTTTCTGGCCATCATAGTCCTCTCTCCCATCGTCGAACAAGACAAATACTGTAGAAGTTACGCAGTTGAGCGTGAAAGTGGGGGTGTGGGCGGGCGAAGCCCGCCCAAACACCCCCTCCTCGCCCCAACTGTGTAAGTCCTATACTGTTCATTTGTGCTAATAATAATAACACGAACATACGTTCTGTGTCAAGGCGCATTTGACCTTGCGAAGGTGATAAATCCTGTGGGATAATAACCCCAGCCCCGGGGCGGAGCCGCTGCCGAGGCTGCTTCCTTGGCTGTTCTATCTCCTCTCCAGGAGCGTGCGTTGGAAATCCACAAGATTTGCGTCCTCGGGCTGGGATACATCGGCTTGCCCACCGCCAGCACCTTCGCCACCCACGGCGTGCGCGTGGTTGGGGTGGACAATAATCTCCAGGTGGTGCACACGCTGCGCAATGGCGGGCTCCACATCCAGGAGCCCGGGCTGCGCGACCTGGTCCAGGCCGCACTCTCTTCCGGCAACCTGGCGATCAGCGCCGTTCCCGAAGAAGCGGACGCCTTCGTCATCGCCGTGCCCACCCCTTTCTTCGAAGATAAGCGCGCCGACCTGCGCGCCGTAATCGATGCAGCGCGCTCGATTGTCCCTTACCTGCGCCCGGGCAACCTGGTGGTGCTCGAATCTACCTCCCCGCCGCGCACCACGCTGGACGTGCTGGTCCCCATTCTGGAGGGCTCGGGGCTGGCCGCCGGCGCCGGGTTCTTCCTGGCGTATTCCCCCGAGCGTGTCCTGCCGGGTAGAATCTTGCAGGAGCTGGTCGAGAACGCCCGCGTGATCGGCGGCTTCGATGCGCCCTCCGCAGAAGCCGGGTGCGATCTGTACCGCCTCTTCGTACGCGGCGAAATCGTGCTCACCGACGCCACCACGGCCGAGATGGTCAAGCTGATGGAGAACACCTACCGGGATGTGAACATCGCCATCGCTAACGAGTTTTCACGCCTGGCGCAGCACTTCGGCACCGATATCTGGGAGGTCATCGCCATTGCCAACCGCCATCCGCGGGTGAACATCCTGCAGCCCGGGGCAGGTGTGGGCGGGCATTGCATCGGCGTGGACCCCTGGTTCCTGGTGGAGGCCGCGCCGGAGAAGGCCACCCTGATTCGCGCCGCCCGCCAGGTGAACGATAGCCAGCCGAACGTCGTTGCCGACCTGGTGCAACGCACCCTGAGGAATCTGCAGGGCGTCCGTATCGCCGCCTTCGGCCTGTCCTACAAGCCCGACGTGGATGATTTGCGGGAGAGCCCTGCCATCGAAGTCGCTCGCCTGCTCGTCCAGGCCGGGGCGCAGGTGACCGCCTGCGAGCCGCACCGCCCCGATTTTCAAGCGCCGGGGCTGGCCGTCCTGCCTGCCTGGGAGGCGGCGGTCGCCCAGGCGGACGCCTTGCTCCTGCTGGTGGGTCACCGGGCGTTCCGCGCCCTGGACCCGCTCCAGGTGGCTTCCCGCACGCCCGCCCGGGTGGCGATCGACGCCGTCAACGGCTGGGACGCCGCCGCCTGGAAGCGGGCGGGTTTCGCTTTTCACCGTCTGGGCGATGGCAAGAGCGCCCCGACCGTGCCCGGCGGTGGGGCTGATGAGCCGGTAACGCCGAGCCGAGGGCGATAGCATGAGCAAGTTGCGCGTGCTCTCGATTTTCGGCACTCGCCCCGAGGCGGTCAAGATGGCGCCCGTCGTCCGGGCTCTGGCTGACGCCTCGGGCGATGAGTCATTGGTGTGCGTCACCGCCCAGCATCGCGAGATGCTCGATCAGGTAACCGGCCTGTTCGGCATCCAGCCGGACATCGACCTGGACCTGATGCGCCCCGATCAATCGCTGGCGGAGATGACCGCGGCCATCTTCACCCACCTCGACCCGGTGTTGGCCCGCCTCAAGCCGGACTGGGTGCTGGTACAGGGGGACACCACGACGGTGATGGCGGCTGCCTTGCTGGCTTACTACCGCCGCGTGCGCGTTGGGCACGTGGAGGCCGGGCTGCGCACCGGGGACAAATGGCAGCCCTTCCCCGAGGAGATCAACCGCCGGGTGGCTGGCGTGGTCACCGACTTGCACTTCGCCCCCACCGAGTGGGCGCGCCAAAACCTGTTGCGTGAAGCCGTCCCGGCGAACCGGGTGGTGGTCACCGGCAATCCGGTCATCGACGCCCTGCGCTACGTCGCCAGCCTGCCGCCCACCCCGGAAGTGGGCGCCCTGCTGGAGCGGATTGGGATGGTTTCGGCTTCGGGTGAGCCGAGCGGGGCGCGGCTGGTGCTGGTCACCGCCCATCGCCGGGAGAACTTCGGCAGGCCACTGGAAGCCATCTGTGCCGCGCTAAGGGCCATCGCCGAGTACTATGGCGAAAGCCTGCGCGTCGTCTACCCGGTGCACCTCAACCCGAATGTGCAGGAGCCGGTCTATCGCCTGCTGGCGGGCGTGCCCAACATCTTCCTGCTCCCGCCGATGGATTACCTGCCCTGGGTGCACCTGATCAAGCGGGCGACGCTGATGCTCACCGATTCCGGCGGCCTGCAGGAGGAAGCGCCCGGCCTGGGTGTGCCAGTGTTGGTGCTGCGCGAGGTCACCGAGCGGCCGGAGGGGGTTCAGGCGGGGACGGTACGCCTGGTGGGTGCTGATGCTAAGCGTATCCTCAGCGAGACCCGCCGCCTGCTGGATGACCCCCAGGCTTACGCGGTGATGGCGCACGCCGTCAATCCGTATGGCGACGGGCAGGCCGCGCCGCGCATCGTCCAGGCGCTGCTCGATTACCGCGAGGAGGCGGGCTGAGCAGCCTCGACCTGCACCCGCATGCTGATGGATTTGTATACCAGCCTGGTTTACGCCCGCAACTGGCCCCTGCTCGGTAGCCTGGCTTATTACGCCTTGAAGCTGCTGGGCGTCGAGATTCCCCGCTCGGTGCGCATCGGACAGAGTTTCGAGCTGGCGCACGGCGGCTTTGGTGTGGTGATCCATTCATCCACGCAAATTGGTAACCGGGTGAAGGTGTATCCCGGGGTGGGGTTGGGGCGGGGGGATATCTACCGCCCGGCAGCCCAGTCCCGCTTCGAGGGTATCCTGGTGGAGGATGACGTCATCCTGGCGCCCGGCGCCAAGGTGCTGTGCAGCCAGGGGGTGCTGCGTGTGGGGCGCGGCACGGTGGTTGGTGCCAACGCGGTGCTGCTCGAATCCACTGGCGAGAACGAAATTTGGGCGGGCATCCCCGCCCGCAAGGTGGGAATGCGCAGTTAGATGATGAGCCAATCCGGGCAGGTCCGCATCTGCATCGTGCCGCGGGTTCACGGCGTGGGCGGGATGGTCAGCTTCCTGCACAAGCTCTCTCAGGCGCTGCCGGCGCGGGGCATCCAGGTTTGCTACGACCTCTCCGACCTTCCCTACCAGGCGGTGCTGGTGATTGGCGGGGCGCGCCAGTTGCCCGCCTTGTGGGCTGCCAGGCGGCGCGGCGTACGCATCGTCCAGCGCCTGGATGGGATGAACTGGCTGCACCGTGTGCGACCCTCCGCAAACCAGCCGCGCCCGGGAGTGCGCCATTTCCTGCGCGCCGAGTATGGCAACCTGCTCTTGAATCTGATCCGCACCCGCCTGGCGCAGCGGGTGGTCTACCAGAGCCGCTTCGCCCAGGCGTGGTGGGGGCGCGCTCACGGCCCCAGCCCTGCGCAGGCCTCTGTGGTCTACAACGGCGTTGACTTGGACGAGTACACTCCTACAGGTCCCGGGGAGCGGTCCAGAGATCATTACCGCTTGCTGCTGGTGGAAGGCAGCCTGATGGGTGGCTACGAGCTGGGCTTGCAGGCGGCCGTGGGGCTGGCGCAGGGATTGGAGGAGCGCCTGCGCGCCGCCCCCCAGCTTGCTCGCCCCAACGGCGTCGAGCTGGCCATTGCCGGAAGGGTGGCTGGGAGCGTGCGCCAGGCCTGGGTGCAGGCCAGCACGGCGCGGCTGACCTGGCTGGGGTTACTGCCTCGCCAGCGCATTCCGGAGGTAGCCCGCTCCTCCCACCTGCTCTACTCGGCGGACATTCACCCCGCCTGCCCCAATGCGGTCATCGAAGCCATGGCCTGCGGGTTGCCGGTGACGGCTTTCGATACCGGCGCCCTGCCTGAACTGGTCTGCGGGGATGCCGGCAGGCTGGCGCCCTACGGGAGCGACCCCTGGCGCCTGGAAGCGCCGCACCTGCCCGGGCTGGTCGAGGCCGCCATGGAAATCCTGGCCGAGCCGGAGCGCTTTCGGGTGGGCGCCCGGCAGCGCGCTGAGCAGGCGTTCGGGCTGGAGATGATGGTGACGGGCTACCTGGAGGCTTTGTTAGGATGATTACCATCCACAGGATGACGGAGCGAGGCGGTCATGCCTGATCTGCGCTTATCGCTGGCTGCGTGGATCGCCCGTCTCACCCCGCCGTCCTTCAAGCGGGCGCTGTACGCCACCCCCTGGTTGGCGGGGCGCATTCGCCGCGGTCTGAACCGCGCCGCCGGCGAGGGGTTGAGTGAGGTGGTCGTGGCTGCCGGCGGCCTGTGCGGCGCCAAGCTGCTGCTAGACTTGCGCAAGGAGAAGAGCTACTGGCTGGGCACCTACGAGCCGGAGCTCCAGGCTGCGGTTGTGGAATGGGTGCAACCCGGCCAGGTGGCGTATGACGTGGGGGCCAACATTGGCGCCATCTCCTTGCTGCTGGCCGCCGCGGTCGGTGAGGATGGCAGGGTGTTTGCCTTCGAAGCGTTGCCAGCGAACCTCGCCCGGCTGCGTGCTAACCTGGCGCTAAATCCCTGCGGCGCCCGGGTGGTGGTCGTGTCGGGCGCGGTGGTGGACGCCCCCGGACAGGCGCGATTCCTGGTGGCACCCTCCACCGGCATGGGTAAAGCCCTGGGTTCCGCCGGGCGGGAAAACGTGACCTACACTGAGATGATCACCGTGAAGGCGATCGCCCTGGATCATTTCGTCTACGCAGCCGGCCATCCCGTGCCGCAGGTGGTCAAGGTGGACATCGAAGGCGGGGAGCGGCTGGCTCTGCCGGGGATGCGCCGCTTGCTGGAGGAGGCCCGGCCGCTGCTCTTCCTGGAGCTGCACGGCGGCGAGGCGGCCCAGGTTGCCTGGGAGTGCCTGTCTGCCGCGGGCTATAACCTCTGCCGCATGGCGCCAGGCTACCCGCCGGTGAGTTCGCCCAGCGAGCTGGACTGGAAGGCCTACCTGGTGGCCTTCCCACCCA
>JAQUAE010000158.1 GCA_028687395.1 Anaerolineales bacterium
AGGAGAAGCCCAAGTCGGTCAAGGAGCCCATCCTGACTTCCCTGGGCATGTCCCTGATCGGCGTGATCAGCGTCACCAGCGCCATTGCCGCCCTGCTGCTCTTCGGTCATTTTTACCAGGCGCACAATAATCCAATCGAGGGGCGCAGCATCGTCTTTGCCAGCTTCGCGGTCAACTCGATGATCTACATCTTCGCCTACCGCAGCATGCGCCAGCCGCTCTACCGTATGCCCCCCTTGAAAGAAAACAAGCCCTTGATTGGGGCGGTCATCGGCGGGTTGTTCCTGGCCGTGCTCCCCTTCCTGGTTCCCTCCCTGCGCCGGCTGCTCGGCATCGTCCCCCTCAGCCTCGACCAGTGGGCTATCGTCGCCGGGCTGGCCATCTTACTGCTCTGCATCGTCGAAATCGGCAAGGCGATCAGCAACGCCATCCACCGCGGCGTGGAACGACGCAGGAGCGAGCTCGTCACATAGCCCCTTGCGCCGCTCCGTGCTCCCACCTGCGCCCCGGCTGAGCCCTCGCCAGTCCGGCAGATTCCCTTTATGCGGGCTGTTTTTCCCTACCCCTTAAAACAAAACGAGCCCCGAGAGGGGCTCGTCTTGCGTCTCGGTTCAGGTGCTTTCTACGCGCTGATGACCTCCGGGAGCATGCCCTCCAGGATGATCTCGAGCGCCATGGTATGGCTGCAACGTCCACGGGTCTGGAAGAAGTCGCAATCGCATTGCCAAACGCCCTGATTCAAAGTCACCGTATGCGGGTTGTTCTCACCCTCGAAAGTCACGCTCAACGCCTCGAAGTGAATGCGCTCACGCTGCTCCGCATACCGCTTGGCTTTATCAATCTTCCCAATCATCCCGTAGTCCATTCTTCGCATCTCCTTTCAGGTCGAAAATAGTAAAAGGCACGCGAAGTTTCCGCGTGCCTCAATCAAAAAGGGGTTGAACCTGTGAACGTTTCAAACTGTAACCCATCCTCCGTACGCCATCAGTATAAGCCATCCACTTCGGAAAGTCAACCGCTTTCCCCAATTACTCACCAAGTCTTAATTCACCGCCCGCGGCGCGGGCTACTTCTTCAGCTCGTCGCGCAGCACCATGCTCAGCACGATCGAGACGGCGCTCACCACCAGCGAGCCCAGGAAGGCCGTCAGCCACCCGTCCACGGTGAAACCCACGCCGAAAGCCGTCCCGATGTAACCGGCCACCATGAACAGCGCCATGTTGATCACCAGGGTAAACAGGCCCAGGGTGAGCAGGATCAGCGGGCAAGTCAACAGTTTGAGCAGCGGGTTGAGCAGGGCGTTGACGATTCCGAAGATCAGCGCCAACCAGATGATCGACAGCCAGTTAGTGCTTTGGGGGTGAATTCCCGGCACCAGCGCGATAGCCGCATACAGGCCCACGGCGTTGATCGCCCATCGCAGGATAAAACGGTTCATGTGAGTGTTCCTTTCGATAACGGTTTTTGTCTATTGCGGTGGGTCCTGCCGGGTCATGACCCCGGCTTCACCCTGCCGCGCGCAGGAATTTGCCATTTGGTGCGCCAGGCGGGCTGGTTCAGGCAGTCGTTGGCCGCGACAGCACGCCAGCACGATGTGCGCCGCCGACTCCAGGTCGACGCGATGCCCCACCGAGATGTAGACCGGCTTCACCCTCTGGCGGGTGCGTAGCGCCAGCCCGAGCAGCTCCTCCCCCTGGCGTACCTCCGCCCGGCTGCCCGCCTCGGCCTCCAGGTCCGCCGCCTCCCCAATCAGCAACGACTTGGCGCATCCGATGGATGGCAGGTCCAGCAGCACCCCCAGGTGGCAGGCGATCCCAAACCGGCGCGGGTGTGCCAGACCATGGCCATCCACTATTAATACGTCTGGAAGCCGTTCCAGTCGCGCCAGCGCCAGCAAAATCGCCGGCGCCTCCCGGAAGGAGAGCAGTCCCGGGATGTACGGGAAGGTGATCGCCGCCGAGGCGCTCGCCCACTCCACCACCTGCTGCGTGGTGTAATCCAGCGTGACCACCGCCGCGTAGGCGCTCCCCCCGGCATAGCTGGCGTCCACCCCCGTCACCCGTTGGACGCGCGCCTCTTCCAGCGCCTCCACCCGCACCCGGCTGCGCAGCGCCTCCTGCGCCATGCGCGCCTGGCCCACGCTCAGCTCCCCAGCCTCTATCTCGGCCTTATATTCATCCATCCCGCCTCCATTATAACCATACCGGCTGGTCTCTGCTGGCCGGCGAGCAAGCTGAGTTCTCCCTCGTCTCACCGATACTGGCCCTGGTCGCCGCCTGCACACTACGTCCTTAGCTCGGCGACAGTTTGCCCGTCCTGAACGCTCTTTAGTTCGGCGACAGTTCGACTGTCGCTTTTTGCACTTCCCCGACAGTCAAACTGTCGGGCATCGTAAAGGAGACAATCGCTGCACTCAGGAGAGGCGACTGTCGGGGATCAGGTCTGGCGGGGATCGATTGCCGAAGCACTAGACAGTTTGGCTGTCGCCGCCTGCACACTACGTCTTTAGTTCGGCGACAGTTTGCCCGTCCTGAACGTTCTTTAGTTCGGCGACAGTTCGACTGTCGCCGCCTGCACACTACACCAGAGGCTGACCAGTTCTGCCCAGTTCTTCTTGGTCAGCCCTTGCGCTGTTAACCGGGAGAGGGCGTCACAGGCTCATGGCGCAGCCATCCGCGCGCGGGTCGCTGCCGCCCCACAGGGCGCCGCTGGCAGGGTCGCGCAGAATCACCTGGCCGCGCCCGAAGAGAGAGCGCTCGTAGCCGCGCAAGGTCTGTAACTGGTGGCCCATCTCGAGCAGGCGGGTGCGGGTACGGGCGGGGATGCCGGGCTCCAGGGCGACCGGGCTGGCGGGGGTCCCATCCTGGAGGCAGAAGCGCGGCCGGTCGAGGGCAGCCTGAGGGTCCAGGCGGTCGTCGATCAGGGCGACGGCCACCTGTAGGTGGCCCTGGGGTTGCATGTAGCCGCCCATCACCCCGTAACAGGCAAAGAGCTCGCCGCTGGTGGCGTGGGTGAGCAGGGCAGGGATGATGGTGTGGTAGGGGCGTTTGCGCGGCGCCAGGGCGTTAGGATGCTGGGGATCGAGGTCGAAGCCCAGGCCGCGGTTTTGCAGGGTGAACCCCCAACCAGAAGGGACGATGCCGGTGCCAAAGCCGATGTAGTTGCTGTTGATGAAGGAG
Source organism: Anaerolineales bacterium (assembly GCA_028687395.1). Classification (GTDB taxonomy): domain Bacteria; phylum Chloroflexota; class Anaerolineae; order Anaerolineales; family UBA4823; genus JAQUAE01. Next base: position 3,180 of record JAQUAE010000158.1, read on the forward strand.
CAGGCGTTACCCTGGGCGTCTACCACGCTGAAGTACACCGTGTCCGGGGCAGGCTGAGGGGGGCCAGGACGCTGGCCGGGGCTGGCGCGCTGCGGGTCGATCAGGGCGCGGCGTTGGCGGGCGTAATCTTCGGAGAGCAGCCAGTCGAGGGGAGCGGGGCGGAAGTCGGGGTCGGCGACGTAATAGCGAGCGTCGGCGAAGGCCAGGCGCATAGCTTCGATCTGCAGGTGCAGGCGGGAGGGAGAGAGGGGCGGCAGGCCCGCCAGGTCGAAGCCGGCAAGCAGGTTCAGCCCTAGCAGGGTTGCCAGGCCCTGCCCATTGGGTGGGCACTCCCACAGGCGGTAGCCACGGTAGTCCACGCTGATGGGCGTCTCCCAGGCGCCGCGGTGAGCGGCCAGGTCTTCCAGGGAAAGGCAGCCCCCGGCCAGGCGCACGGTCTCCACGATGGCTTCAGCCAGGATGCCCTGGTAGAAGGCTTGTTTGCCCCCCTCGGCCACGAGCGAGAGGGTGCGGGCCAGGCCGGCGTTGCGGAAGATCTCGCCAGGGCGGGGAGCGCGCCCGTCAAGGGTAAGCTCCCGACCGCCGGGTGCATTGAGGAGCTGGTTCTGGGCGCCGCGCTGCCAGTAATAGGCAGTGAGCGGGGCGACCAGAAAGCCCTCCTGGGCGAGGCGGATGGCCGGCGCCAGGACAGCAGGCAGACCCAGGCGGCCGTGGCGGGCGAGCAGGTCGCACCAGCCAGCGCAGGCGCCGGGCACAGTAATGGTGTAGGGATGGGCCGGGGGCAGCCCCTTATCGAAGCCCTCGCGGCGCAAGCGCTCCAGGCTGAGAGCAGCGGGGGCGCGGCCCGAAGCATTCAAGGCATCGATGGCGCGGGTTTCAGCGTCGAAATACAGGGCGAAACAGTCCCCGCCGATGCCGGTGGAGGTGGGCTCGGTGACGTTGAGGGCTGCGGCGACGGCCACGGCGGCGTCGGCGGCATTACCCCCCTGGGCGAGAATACCCAAACCGGCAGCCACCGCCAGAGGTTGCGATGCGGCGACCATGCCGCCATAGCCGACCACAGGGGAGCGGCGTGAGGCAAAGGTCAGCGGCGGGGGGTCGAACAGGCTTCACCTCCGGGCAACGACATAGACGCGGTGCACCTCCTCCGGGGAGGCGATAGGCTCGTCGAGGACCTGGTCGCGGGCGAAATAAGCCTCCTGCCAGCCGGCGCCGAGCAGGGCGGCGTAGACGTCCTGCATGGCCGGGGCTCAGACGACTTCGATATGCTCCCCGGCGACCACCTCACCGACCGACCACGCCGGCTGGCCGAGCTCAGCGCAACGGGTGAGGAAGCCGTCCAGCTTATCGGGGGGCACGCAGAGGAGCAGCCCTCCGCTGGTCTGAGGGTCGAAGAGCAGCATCTGGTCGGCTTCGCTGATGCCTGGGGCGAAGCGAACGTGCGGGCTGAAAAACAGGCGATTATCCGAAGCGCCGCCGGGGAAGAGCCAGGCCTGGGCATAGCGCCGGGCGCCAGGCGTGAAGGGAATATCCTGGAGGTGGAAGCGCACCCCCACGCTGGAGGCCTGCGCCATCTCCCAGGTATGCCCGAGCAGGCTGAAGCCGGTGACGTCGGTGCCGCCACGCAACCCGGCTTCCACGGCGAGCTGGGAGGCGCGCTGGTTGAGTTGCTTCATCCAGCTCACCACCTCGGCGAGTTCTGCTGGGTCGGCGCGGTCCTGCTTGAGGGCCGTGGTGGTCACGCCAAAGCCCAGGGGCTTAGTCAGCAGCAGACGGTCGCCGGGGCGCGCCCCGCTCTTGGTGAGCAGGCGCTCGGGGTGAACGAAACCGAGGACGATCAACCCGTATTTGGGCTCCTTGTCTTGGACGGTGTGCCCGCCAGCGACGACCACGCCGGCCTGGCGGGCGACTTCTGCGCCCCCGCGCAGGATTTCGGTGCTGATCTGCGGCGGCAGGTCGGGGGGCAGGGCAGCGATGTTCAAGGCCAGGAAGGGCTGGGCGCCCATGGCGTAGACGTCGGAAAGGGCGTTGGCCGCCGCGATGGCGCCGTAGTCGTAGGGGTCGTCCACCACA
>JAQUAE010000159.1 GCA_028687395.1 Anaerolineales bacterium
GCCCGGCTCTGCCCGGCGGCAAACGCCAGCGCCGCCTCCAGGTTTCCCTGCGCCATGGCGGCCATCCCCCGCGCCTGGTCAAGGGCAGCGTAGGTGAAGGGTTTGCGCCCGGCGGTGGGATCGATACCGATGAACGTGGTATGGGAGAAGAGCATAGAATGAGTCTAGTCGAAAAAGCGCGGTTTGGCAATAAAAACTCCGGAATTTTCGCGTGACAAAAGCGCGGCAGGCGGCGACCTCCTTTTGACGAGAAGGCGCGCCTTTGCTATACTTAGCCCTGTTATGCATGCGTTTACTTAATGGTGTCTCGCACGTGAGGGACGTCGGCAAGGGCAAGTGCCTTGCACACTTATTGCCAGAGGATGCAAAGGAGAAAAATGTATGGCCGAGCAGTTCAAGTTAACCTATGCCACCATGTTCAACCCGCCGGAGGAGATGCACACTCGCTTCGATGAAGCCCTGGCCAAGGTGAGGGCCAACCTGGGCAGGGAATACGGCATGATCATCGACGGCAAGGAGCGCTTAGCGGCGGAAAAGTTCGAAGACCGCTCCCCGGCGGATACCGGCGTGGTGCTGGGCGTCTTCCAGAAGGGCAGCGAGCAGGACGCCCGCGACGCACTGGCGGCGGCGCGCAAAGCCTTCCCGAAGTGGAGCAGGATGAAGTGGCGGGAGCGCGTGGCGCTGATGCGCAAGGTCGCCGATAAGGTGGACGAGCGCACCTTCGAGATCGCCGCGGCGCTTGCCATGGAGGTGGGCAAGAATCGCAACGAAGCCCTGGGCGACGTCGCCGAAACCGCCGACCTGATCCGCTACGCCTGCGACCAGATGGAGAAGAACGGCGGGTTCATCGTGGAGATGGGGCACGACCCCCTGCCGGGTTACAAGGCGACCAACTTCTCGGTGCTGCGTCCCTACGGCGTGTGGCTGGTGATCAGCCCATTCAACTTCCCTGCCGCACTGACCGGCGGGCCTTCCGGGGCTGCGTTGGTGGCGGGAAACACGCTGGTGATCAAGCCCGCCACGGACACCCCCTGGACGGTGCGCCTGCTGGCGGAGTGCTTCCGCGAGGCTGGCCTGCCGGACGGCGTCTTCAACTTCGTCACCGGCCCGGGACGCACCCTGGGTCAGGCGCTGATCGACAGCCCCGAGGTGGATGGGGTGACCTTCACCGGCTCGTTCGAGGTGGGCATGAAGATCTACCGCGATTTCGCCAACGGCCGTTATGTGCGCCCGGTCATCCTGGAGTTGGGCGGCAAGAACCCGGCCATCGTCACCCGCCAGGCTGACCTGGAACGCGCCGCCATCGGCATCGTGCGCTCGGCGTTCGGCCTGCAGGGACAGAAGTGCTCCGCCTGCTCGCGGGTGTACATCGAGGAAGGGGTGTACGACCAGTTGGTCTCGCGCCTGGTCGATCTGACCGAGAAGCTGGTCATCGGCGACCCCACCGACCGCAAAGTGTACCTGGGACCGGTCGTCAACCAGAACTCGTACCAGGATTACAAGAATTTCACCGAGGAGCTCTCCCAGGCGGGCACGATTCTGACAGGCGGCAAGGTGCTGGTGGAGGGCGATTACAGCCGGGGGTACTTCTGCTCGCCCACGCTGGTGGCCGACGTGCCCTACTCGCACCGCTTGTGGAAGCACGAGATGTTCCTGCCGATTACCACCCTGGGGCGGGTGAAGGACCTGGAGGAGGCGATGCGCCTGGCGAACGACGTGAACTACGGCCTGACCGCCGGCTTCTACGGCTCGAAAGAACAAGCCGAGTGGTTCTTCGAGAACATTCAGGCTGGGGTGAACTACGCCAATCGCCCGCAAGGCGCCACCACGGGGGCGTGGCCCGGCTTCCAACCCTTCGGCGGGTGGAAGGGCTCCGGCGCGTCTGGGAAAAACGCCGGCGGGCACTATTACCTGCAGCTCTACCTGCACGAACAAATCCGCACGATCATCGAATAAACCTGCGGGCGGCGAGGCTTCGTGCGCCGGCGGTTGGGGTACACCGCCCGGCATGGGAAGCCTCGCCTGCCCCGGAGGGCGCTTATGCAATGGCGAATCGGCATGTTCATGGTCTTCACCAGCCTGATCATCCTGGTCAGCTTCTTCGCATCCCTTCAGCAGGATAGCCTTTATCTCAACCTTTTCTGTTCTGGAATCATTTTGTTGATTTTGGGAGGGGCAGCCATGTGGCGGGGGAGGAGTCCAGCGCCGCCGCAAAGCGAGCGTTTTCGCCTGTTGCGCAAGCGCGCAGAAAAAACCGACAATCAAGAAGAAGGTCAAGAATAAAAAGACATGGGCAAACTAATTTCTCTAGCTGAAGCTGTGGCGCGTTACGTGCAGGATGGGGATACCGTCTACGCGGCGGGCTTCACCCACCTGATCCCCTTTGCGGTCGGGCACGAGATCATCCGCCAGAGGCGCAGGAACCTGACCCTGGCGCGCGCCACGCCGGACCTGGTTTACGACCAGATGGTAGCCGCCGGCTGTGCAAAAAAGGTAATTTTCTCTTACATGGGCAACCCGGGAGTGGGGTCGCTGCGCCTGGTGCGCGCCGCGGTCGAGGCCGGAGAGCTGGAATGGGAGGAATACTCCCATTTCAGCATGATCTCACGGCTGACGGCGGGCGCGACGGGCCTGCCCTTCATGCCGATGAATCCCACCGCAGCCGGCGACTTGGAACGCGCCAACCCCAGCTACCGCACGGTGACCGACCCATACACCGGCGGGCAGGTGGTGGTGGTGCCGCCGCTCAAGCCGGACGTGGCTATCGTGCACGTGCAGCGCGCCGACGAGGAGGGCAACGCTCACATTTGGGGCATCATCGGCGAGCAGAAAGAAGCCGCCTTCGCCTCCCAGCGGGTGATCCTGAGCGCCGAAGAGATCGTCCCGGCAGAGGTCATCCGCTCCGACCCGAATCGCACGCTCATCCCCGGCTTCATCGTCGACGCGGTGTGCCACGTGCCCTTCTGCTCGCACCCATCTTACACGCAGGGCTACTACGATCGGGATAACGCCTTTTACCTGGAATGGGACGAGATTAGCAAGGACCGCCAAAGGGCGCAGGCTTACCTGGACGAGTGGGTGTTTGGGGTGAAGGACCGCCAGGAATATTGGGAGAAATTGGGGCCCCAGGTGCACAGGCGCCTGAAGGTGAAACGCCGCTTGAGCACGCCGGTGGATTACGGGAGCTATTAGACATGGCGACACTGAGCTATACCTCCCCGGAATTATTGACCATCAACGCCGCCCGGCTGCTGCGGGATGGCGACGTGGTGTTCGTCGGCGTGGGCTTGCCCAACCTGGCCTGCAACCTGGCGCGGCGCACGCACGCCCCCAACCTGGTGATGATCTACGAGGCGGGCGTGATCGGCGCCCAGCCGGCGCGGCTGCCGCTCTCGATTGGCGACCCCACCCTGGTGAGTGGAGCGCTCTCGGTGTGCAGCATGTACGACATCTTCGCCTTCTACCTGCAGCGCGGCAACGTGGACGTGGGCTTCCTGGGGGGGGCACAGATCGACCGCTTCGGCAACATCAACGCCACGGTCATCGGCGGGTACGCCCACCCCAAGGTGCGCTTGCCCGGTTCGGGGGGCTCGATGGAGATTGCCGCCTGGGCCGACCGCTGCTACATCATCACCCCGCACCAGAAGCGGCGTTTCCCTGAGAAGGTCGATTTTTGCACCTCGGCGGGCTTCATGAGCGGGCGAGCGGAGCGTGAGGCGGCCCGCCTGCGCGGCGCGGGGCCGCAAGCCGTGGTCACCGACCTGGGCATCCTGGAGCCGGACGCCAGCGGCGAGCTGGTGCTGACCGCGCTGCACCCCGGGGCGACCCTCGAGCAGGCGCAGACCAACACGGGATGGGCGTTGAAAGCCGCCCCCGAGCTCAAGACCACCCCACCGCCCAGCGCCGAAGAGCTGCGCATCCTGCGCGAAGAGCTCGACCCGGATAAGATCTACCTGAAAGGGGGCGAGTAAACCGCCATAGAGACCCCTAAGCGTAATTTCTTTGCCTGGCTGTTCATCTTACCTGACGAGCCACGACTGCGCGCCGGCTGGCGCCTGGCCGCGCAGACCCTGTTGCTTTTCCTGATCACTGCCATACTGGTCGTCTTACTGGGGGTTTACATAGCTCTGACCGGGGCGCAGATGCCGGGGATGCTCGGGCAGCAGGTGTTAACGTTGGTCACGGTCACCCTGACGGTAATTCTATCGCGGCGTTTCCTGGACCGCCGTTCGTTCTCCAGCCTCGGCCTGACCTGGAAACCGGCGGCCATCAAGGACCTGCTGTGGGGCATCCTGATCTCGGGTGGGATGATGGGGCTGATCTACCTGCTGGAGTGGTGGGCAGGATGGCTGCATTTCGGAGGCTATGCCTGGGAAGGGCAGGGCGCCGGGCCAGTGCGGGCCGCGGCAGCGGAGGCGCTGCTGGTCTTCGTCATCATCGGCTGGGACGAGGAGCTGCTCAGCCGGGGTTACCACCTGCAAAACCTGGCGGAGGGCACCAACCTCCTCTGGGGCGTGCTGCTCTCCTCCGCCATCTTTGCCATCCTGCACGCAGTCAATCCGAACTTTTCCTTTAACGCGCTGGCGGGCTTGTTCCTTTCGGGGCTGTTCCTGGCATTTGGGTACGTGCGTACGCGCCAGTTGTGGCTGCCCATCGGCCTGCACATTGGCTGGAATTTCTTCGAGGGCGTGGTCTTCGGTTTCCCGGTGAGTGGCCTGGCGGATTTCCCGCGCCTGCTGCTTCACTCGATTGATGGGCCGCCGCTGGTCACCGGCGGCGTATTCGGGCCGGAGGCAGGGCTGATCCTGCTGCCGGCGCTGCTGGTCGGCGCGGCGTGCCTGTACTGGGTTACCCGCGGGCGCACATGGCCTTCAGCCTCTCCTTAGCTCCCATCCTGTTCATCCTGGCCTTGATGGCCGGCCTGCGCTGGAGCGCAGCCCGGGCTGGCGGCGCGGGTTACCTGCTCGCGCCGCTGATCGCCACGGCCAGCTTCGGGGCAGGCGTCGAGCTGCTCGCGTACGCCGGGCTGCTGGTGTTATTAATCAGCGCTTTGACCTGCCTGGCGGTGTGGATAAGTTAGAATATGGACGTGTCAGTCAGAAGTGTTAAGGGGCACAACCTGTGGCAGCGCTTGCGTGTCTGCCGTGCCGAACGCCGGTTACCCATTCTGGCGGCGGCAGCGTAGCACAGGAGGCTTTGGTGGAGGTTCAAGCGGAATTCGTCCAGCGAGTTGGCAAGCCGCCCGAG
>JAQUAE010000160.1 GCA_028687395.1 Anaerolineales bacterium
AGCGGGCTCTCCACGTATTTCTGCAGCGCCCGCTGTAATGGCCTGGCGCCGAAGGTGGGGTCATACCCCACGTTCGCCAGCCAGTTGCGCGCCTCCTCGGTCAGCTCCACCGTCAGGCCGTGCTCGGCCAGGCGCCCCTGAATTTCCTTCATCTGCAGGTCGACGATCTCGCGCATCTGCTCCAGGCTCAGCGGCGAGAAGGTGATGATCTCGTCGATGCGGTTGAGGAACTCCGGGCGGAAGGTGCTCTTCAGCGCCTTCTCGATCTTCTCACGGTCCTGGCGCTCCTCGGCGTTCTCCGACTTCTGCAAGAAGCCCAGGCTGCCCGCTTTCTTAACGAACTCCGTCCCCAGGTTGCTGGTCATGATCAGCACCGTGTTGCGGAAATCCACCAGGCGCCCCTGCCCATCCGTCAGCCGGCCGTCGTCAAGTATCTGCAGCAGCGCGTTCCACACCTCCGGGTGGGCCTTCTCGATCTCGTCGAACAGGATCACCCGGTATGGGCGCCGACGCACGGCTTCGGTCAGTTGCCCCCCCTCCTCGTATCCAACGTACCCCGGCGGCGCCCCAAACAGCCGCGATACCGTGTGCTGCTCGCGGTATTCGCTCATGTCCATGCGCACCAGGGCATCCTCGTCCTCGAACATGAACTCGGCCAACGCCTTGGCCAGCTCGGTCTTACCCACCCCCGATGGGCCGATGAAGATGAAGGAACCGATTGGCCGGTGAGGGTCCTTGAGCCCCGAGCGACCCCGGCGGATGGCATCCGAGATGGCCCGGATCGCCTCGTCCTGCCCCTTGATGCGCTCGTGCAGGCGATCCTCCATCTTGAGCAGCTTCTGGGCTTCGGTTTCCATCATCTCGCTCACCGGGATGCCCGTCCATTGCGCCACCACCTCGGCGATGTCGTTCACGTCGACCACTTCGTCGAGCTGGTGCTCGCGCTCCCAGTCGTCGCGCAGCGTGTTGAACTCGCCCTCCAGGCGCAGGCGCTCAGATTTCTTCTGCGCCGCCCGTTCGTAATCCCGCTCCACGCCGGCCTGCTCTTCCTCCGCGGCCAGGCGGTCGATTTCGCTTTTCATCTCCTTGAGCTCGGGGGGCAGCGAATACAGCGCTACACGCAGCTTGGCAGCCGCCTCGTCCATCAGATCGATGGCTTTGTCCGGCAGGTGGCGGTCGGTGACGTAGCGCGACGAGAGCCGGGCGGCGGCCACCAGGGCGTCGTCCGAGAAGCGCACCTTGTGATGCGCCTCGTAGCGGTCGCGCAGGCCGCGCAGCATCAGGATCGTATCCTCCACGTTCGGCTCCTCCACGTACACCGGAGCAAAGCGCCGCTCCAGCGCCGCGTCCTTCTCGATGTACTTGTGGTACTCGTCCAGCGTGGTGGCGCCGATGCACTGCAGCTCGCCCCGCGCCAGCGCCGGCTTGAGCATGTTCGAAGCGTCCATCGCGCCTTGCGCCGCGCCCGCGCCCACCACCGTGTGTAGCTCGTCCACGAATAGGATGATCTCGCCCTCGGCGCGCTGGATCTCCTCGATGGCCGCCTTCAGGCGCTCCTCGAACTCCCCGCGAAAGCGCGAACCGGCAATCATGCCACCCAGGTCCAGCGCCAGGACGCGCTTGCCCATCAGGATTTCCGGCACGTCGTTGCTGGCGATCTTCTGCGCCAGGCCCTCGGCGATGGCCGTCTTGCCCACCCCCGCCTCGCCGATCAGCACCGGGTTGTTCTTCGTCCGCCGGGAGAGGATTTGAATCACGCGCAGGATTTCACCATCCCGCCCGATGACCGGGTCGAGCTTGCCTTCCCGGGCTGCCTGGGTCAGGTCGCGCGAGTATTTATCCAGGGTGCGGTAGCGTGTCTCGGCTTGCGGGTCGGTGACGCGCTGCCCACCGCGAATCTGCTGCACGGCCTCGTAGACCCGTTCGCGGGTCACTCCCGCGCCCTCCAACAAGCGCGCCGCCGGCGTGCTGCGCTCACTCAAAATCGCCAGGAAGATGTGCTCGGTCGAGATATATTCATCCTTCAGGCGGTTGGCTTCCTCGTTCGCCAGGTCGATGATGCGCTTGACGCGCGGGGTGATGAATATCTGCCCCGCGCCTCCCCCAAAGATGTTCGCCTTTGGGCTGGTGCGCAGGATGTAATCCAGCCGCTCGGTCAGCGCGGTGGCGTCCACTTTCAGGAATTCCAATATCTGCGGAACCACCCCCTGCGGCTGCTCGATCAGCGCCAGCAGGATGTGTTCCGTGTCGATCTGGTTGTGCCCGTAGCGCTGGATCACCTCGGCGGCGCGTTGCGCCGCTTCCTGAGCGCGCTCGGTGAAACGGTCGAATCTCATCATAAGAGGTTATCCTTCCATAAAACCTGCTCCATGGGCATTATAACATTCCAATAATTATGCCAGTCACAGCGTCACGTTAGAGATGTGTATGATTCTTCTCAGCGACGATCACCGCTCTTCCCGGTTGCAATCACAACGTCACCGGTCTTGAATATTACTGCGTCTCTCCGGGCTCATTCTCCCTTGTATTTTACATGCAAGTCCTGCTCCTGCCGCGTTGTCGCCAGGTAATAATCTGGATGAACCTTCACCTATTTCGTGGAGTATAATCCCCGCAATCAGCGACCAAGCCTCATTACAGGTTAGCAAAGGAGAATGACAAGCGACAATCCACAACCCGGGAACCATTTCTCGCATACTCACGTCTATGACGTGTATAAATATCAACAAAGGAGCTTAGACATGCGCAACAAATCCATCATCTTCATCGCTCTCTTATTGGTTGCAATTCTGCTGGCTGGCTGCGGCTCGACCGCCCTCCAGGGCAGCGGCGCATCCAAGGAACCCCCCGTCCGCACGCTTTCCGTCAATGGCACCGGTAAGGCGTACCTCACCCCGGACATCGCCTATATCTCCATCGGCGTGCACACCGAGGGCGAAGACGCTGCCGACGCGGTGGCCGAGAACAACGCCCAGTCCATGAAGGTCAGCGAGGCGCTCACCTCCGCCGGCATCGACCCCAGCGACATCCGCACCACCAATTTCAGCATCTACCCGCAACAGCAGTACGATGAGAATAACCAGGTGGTGGGCATCCGTTACGTGGTCGACAACACCGTTTACGTCACCCTGCGCGACATCGCCAAGGTGGGCGACATCCTCAACCAGGTCGTCGCCGCCGGCGCCAACTCGATCAACGGCATCCAGTTCGACGTCGCCGACCGCAGCCAGGGTCTCAGCGAGGCGCGCGCCGTCGCGGTCGAGGAAGCCAAGGCCCAGGCTGAGCAGCTCGCCAAGGCCGCCGGCGTGGAGCTGGGCGAAATCCAGACCATCTCCAGCTACGGCAACGTGCCTGTGCCTTACTTTGAGGGCAAGGGCGGCGCTGGGGCTGCGATGGCAGTCGAAGCCCCCATCGCCCCCGGGCAACTGGTTATCTCCGTCGACGTGAACATCGTTTACGTGATCGAATAACCCTCTCCTTTCCTGTTACGCCGGGTAGCGAGCCTGCGCTCGCTGCCCGGTTTTTGTTCTATGGTATAACTAGCCATCGTGAAGTACAGGTCTGTTTTCACCCCTCCCCTCCGCCTGGGGTTGGTGACCCATGGCGTTGCGATTGCTCTCCTGGCCATCGCCGGCGGGGCAGGAATCTGGATGGTCTTCCGCGTCGCTATCGGCCCGCTGTTCCTGCTCTTCCTGCTCCTTGCTGTGCTCGCCGCCTCCCAGATCCCCGTGCTCGCCTACCGCGCTTACGCCCTGCGCCGTGCCTATTACCTGATCGAGCGCGACGGTCTCCGCCTCCACTGGGGCTTGCGCACCGAGGATATTCCCATGAGCGAAGTGCTCTGGGCGCGCCCCGGCGATGACCACCAGATGCTCCCCGACGAGGCTCTGCCCATGCCCTGGCTGCGCTGGCCGGGCGCTATCCTCGGCGTGCGCCGCCTGTCTAACGGCCTCCCCATCGAGTTCATGGCCGCCTCCACCTCCAACCTGGTGCTGATCGCCACCTCCAGGCGCGTCTTCGCCATCTCCCCCGACGATCCCCAGGAGTTTATGCACGTCTACTACCGCCTCAACGAGCTCGGCTCGATCTTCCCTATCCCCGCCCAATCCACATTCCCCTCCTTCCTGCTCGGCCAGGTGTGGAGCAACCGCGCCGCCCGCATCCTCCTGCTCGCCGGCCTGGCCATGTCCCTCGCCCTGTTGGGATGGACCAGCCTGATCATCCCAACCCGCCCCACCGTCTACTTGAGCGCCTTCGAGGAAGACCCCGCCCCAGCGGTGCAACTGCTCCTCCTCCCCCTGATCAACTCCTTCTTCTTCCTCGCCAACCTGGTTCTCGGCCTTTTCTTGTACCGCCGCAGCGAGGCGAGACAGCCTTCCGCCCTCGACAGCGCTCCTCCGGGAGGCATCGTCTCGCGCCTCATCCCCCGCGTCCTCTCTTACATTGTCTGGGGCGCCAGCCTGATCACCACCACCCTCTTCCTGGCCGCGGTCTACTTCATCCAGTTATACGGCTGATTTCCACACCTGGCCCACACTCATCCCCACCTTTTTCCACCACAGGCTGCCATGCTTACCCAAATTCTTTCCGGTCTTCTGCTCAGCGGGGCCGTCAGCGTTCTGGCCTGGCGCTTCAGGACCCTCAGCGCCAGCGGCGCGGCAGCCGCCCTGATCGTCGGTTGGTCCATCTTCGCCTTCGGCGGGTTGCCCTGGGCCAGCCTCCTGCTGGCCTTTTTCATCTCCTCCAGCCTGCTCTCACGCCTGGGTGGACAGCGCAAGGCCGCCCTGAACGAAAAATTCTCCAAGGGCTCCCGTCGGGATTGGGGACAGGTGCTCGCCAATGGGGGCTTGGGCGCCGCGCTGGTCCTCCTCAGCCTCTCCCCTGCTGCCGGCGCCTGGCCCTGGGTGGCCTACGCTGGCGCCATGGCCGCCGTCAACGCTGACACCTGGGCGACCGAGCTGGGGGTCTTCTCCGCCGCCCTCCCCCGTCTGGTCACCACCGGCCGCAGGGTGGAGCGCGGCGCTTCGGGTGGGATCTCCCCGCTGGGCTACCTGGCCGCCCTGGCTGGTGCCGCCCTGGTGGGCGCCATCGCCGCGCTTTTCCCCATGGTCCCCCACCCCTGGCGCCTGGCGGGCATCGCCGTCCTCTCCGGGCTGGCTGGCTCCAGCTTCGATTCCCTGCTCGGCGCCTCAGTACAGGCTATCTATTTCTGTCCTGCG
>JAQUAE010000161.1 GCA_028687395.1 Anaerolineales bacterium
GCCAGGGCATCAACGCCCGGCGGCGTTTCCTTCAAGATGTAATGCAAGCCCATGGCGCTGCCGCCCATGTACTTGCGGTAGAAGGCCTCCCCCGGCTCTTCGACTTCCAGGCTGGCCTTGGTCAAGTCGAGGCGTAGTAACTTTCCGTTATAACCAAATGGCATCTCAACCTCCTTAGCTCAGGTTCCAGTATTCAACTTCCAGCGCGCCTGGCCTTCAAGGCGCGTCCCCAGCAGGTTGTTATCCAATTTTTTTCTGATTGCCCCTTCACAGGCGATTATATTCGAAGGAGCAGTTACATTCACCTGACGTTATTTCTTGAACGGCCCGATTCCGAAGGGATTCTTCATATCGACCACCTTGCCATGCAGGTCGGTCAATACCTTGGGCGGGTCGATCTTTTGCGTCGCCAGGGAGACGCCAATCAAGACCACCACCGACAGGAGGAATGCCGGCGTTGACGAGATATAGACGGCATCCCACACGGCGTCATCCACGAAGCCCTCGCAGATTTCCAGTGTGTAGGGGTACCACAGGATTGCCATAATCACCCAGGAGATTGTGCCTGTGATCATCGAAGTCAGGGCGCCGATGTGATTGGCTTTCTTCCAGTACATGCCGATGATATACGGGGCGACCATACCCACCAGGATGGCTGTGCAGCTTAACACAGCCAGGCGGTAGATGGTCTCCGCATACAGAGCTATCAGCAAGCTGATTACACCGGTGATTAACAGGCTCAGGCGCGTCAACATAAGTTGAGTCTTATCCGAAATGTCCGGTTTGAAGACCTTGACGATGTTCTCGGTGAACATGGTTGCGCCAGCCAGCATCGAGCTATCCGAGGTGGACATCAAAGCCGAAGCCAGCGCGGCGATGAAGACCGCCACCAGGATGGGCGGCAGGAACTTGAGCGCCATAGCCACCAGGACGAACTCGGTTTGCTCGACCTCCAGGTCGGGTCCAATCGCGCCAAAGGCAGCCAGACCCAGCAGGGGCGGGAGCACGCCCAACAGCAGGTACAGGATGGCGGCGAAATAGGTGGATTTGACAGCCGTGCCTTCATCCTTGGCGGCGCAGGTGCGCTGCAGGTAATCCTGGGCGGGGATGCTGCCCAGGCCGATCGCCATCCAGGCAGCCAGGTAATAGAAAATGCCATGCGTGCCCGTATAGCCCAGGTAACCCTCGTCCTTGACCGGCCACAGGGCAAACGGCTGCGAGCCATATTGGGCGCCTGCCAGGCCAAAGAAACTTTCCAGCCCGCCCACCTTGCTGACCACGATCCATGTGATGACGATCAGGCCGATGCCGATCAGGAACATCTGCAGGAAATCCAGCGCGGTGTCCGCCCACAAGCCGCCAGCCAGGGTGTAGACGGTGACCACCGTGGCGACCAGGATCATCCCTGTGGCGAGCGGCCAGCCCAGCAGCACGTGCAGGATGCTGCCACCGGCGACAATTTGCGCTGCGGTCCACCCGAAGTAGGTGATGATCTGGATCACCGCTCCGATGACCGACATGGCCTTACCGAAGCGCCGTTCGTAGAAGTCCATCAAGGTCAGGTATTCCGCCCGGCGCGCCAGGCGCACTACCAGGAAGCCGGAGAGAATCAGGCAGAGCGCCGCGCCGAAGGGGTCGAAGACCACCCCCTGGAATCCAAAGCGGTAGGCGCTAGCGCTGGAGCCCATCAGGGTCTCTGCGGCGAACCAGGTGGCCATAATCGAGGGGCCGGCCATCCATAACGGCAGCCGGCGACCGGCGACGACGTAATCCACCGTGGTCTCGACCTTGCGCGACGCCCAATACCCGATGATCAGGCGCACGACCAGGATCACCACGATGCCAGCGATGATCAGTGAGGCATATTCATACGGTTGGATATCCATCAAAATATCTCCTCTCCTTTAGATTTCTTCCCTGATTTTGTAGGGGAACCCGTAGGCAGCCATCTTGTCGACGAAGGGTTTCGGGTCGAAGGCTTCCGGACCCAGGACGCCCTTCGCTTTCCACACCCCATGCTCGAGCAGGTCCCAGGCAATGACGGGGTTGAAAGCTGTTTGCGCCACAACCGCCTGGCAGCCCAGAGTGCGCATGCACTCCTCGTTATCCGCCACCTGGTAGAGGTACACCTGGCGAGGCTTGCCGTCTTTGACGCCCTTCACCCAGGTGCCGGCGCAGGTCTTGCCAAACATCCTGTCGCCCAGGTGCGCCGGGTCGGGCAGGCAAGCCGCCACCACGTCCCGCGGCGCCACACGCACTTCCTTCACCTGGATCTCTTCCTTGTTGTCCAGCCCAAGCATCTTGAGCGTCTTGAGCACGTTGATGAACTGGTCTCCCAGGCCATACTTGAAGGTAACCCGCTTGCACTTCACCCAGCGCGGCACCAGCAGGACCTCTTCGTGCTCCACATTCACGCACTCCACTTTGCCGATACCCTCGGGAAACTCGAAAATCTCGGGTTCGGAGAAGGGTTGCGTGGTGAACCAGCCTTTGTCCTTCTCCCACACCACAGGCGGATTCAGGCACTCTTCGATGGTGGTCCAAATCGAGAAATTGGGGGCGAACTCGTAGCCGCGCACCTCCAGGTTGGCGCCATCCCGCACGCCGACCTCCTCGATTTCATCGAAGAGGAAATCCTGGGCGTAGCGGGCGAAAATGTCCGCCATGCCCGGCTCCACCCCCATGCCAAGGAACGCCAGCAAACCCTTCTTCTCCCATTTTTCGGCGCGCTCGAACTGGTAATCCCCCAGCTTGACGCCGCAATGGTTGAACGGATCTGTCGGATGCGGCTCGGAGAGCGTCATCGCCATGTCCATGTAATTGCAGCCATACTCGAAGGCGGCGTCGAAAATGGGCACGTTGAAGGACGGGTCGCAGGCGTTCATGATCAGGTCGACCTGGTGCTTCTTAGCCAGAGCGATGATCATGTCCTTCTGGTCAGCATCGACCCGCTCTGTGGGGAAACGTTTGTCGTCCTTGAGTTTGGCCTGCACTTCCTTCAAGCGCTCTCGGTTGTAATCCGAGAGAACGACTTTTTCCACCCAGGGTTGGGATTTGGCGATGACAGCGATCGCCTCGCCAACCCCCCCGACTCCAACCAGCAGTACCTTCATATATCCTTTGCCTCCTTATGAATGCTATCCCCGAAGAGACGTAAGAACGCTCCAGGGATACCACACCCCGGATCGGGTGAAACCCTGGTCGATGATGAGAGCATAAAGCAGGGTGGGCAACGCGCCAGAGCGCGTTGCCCACCCGTGTGTGAGATTAATCCCCTGAGACGGCCTCCTCGCTCTTGCCGCTCAAAGCATCCTTCAGGGGTAGAATGCCCAGGCGCCTGGTCATCGCCATCGGCTTGCCATCCACGTCAGTGAGCTGGCGAGGCGCATCTTGCTTTTGGGTGACCAGCGAAACGACAATCATCAGCACCACCGAGATCACGAAGGCGGGCGTTGACCCGATGTACACAGCGTCCCAAAAACCGCACTCGAAATCCCCTGCGCAGGCTTCTATCGTGGTGGAGAAGTAGTAAATCACCAGAAAAATCCAGGAGATGAGCCCGCCCAAGAAGGCTGCCACCGCCCCGCTACGGTTGGCTTTCTTCCAATACATGCCAAAGGCAAAGGGCGTGAACAACCCGACCAACAAGATCGACCAGGCGACCATAGCCAGGCGGTAGATCGTGCCAGCTATCAGCGCGATGGTGATGCTGATCAAGCCAATCACCAGCACCATGATGCGCGTCCAGCGCAGCTTGTCCTTATCGGTGAGGTCCTTCTTGAAGAAGGGCAGGATGTTTTCGGTGACTACCGAGGCGCCAGCCAGCACCGAGGAATCCGAGGTGCTCATCAACGCCGAAGCCAACGCGGCGATGAAAAGCGCCACCAGGACGGGGTGCAGTGTCTGCATCGCCGCTGATACCAGCAAGAACTCGGTGTTTTCAGGCAGGATATTGGGGTTCAACTTGAACATCATGATCCCGATCAGGGGCGACATCACACCGAAGATCAGGTAAAGGGCGCCAGCCATGTAGGTGCCCCACACCGAGACGGCTTCGTTCTTGGCCGCCATCGAGCGCTGCATCAGGTCCTGAGCCGGGACGCTTCCCAGGCCGACCGCCATCCAGGCCGCCAACCAGTAGAAGATGCCTATTATCCCGGTATACCCCAGGTAGCCTTCCCCTTCTATAGGTAACAAGGTGAAAGGCTCGGAGACATATAATGAGCCGGCATCGGTGAACATACCCTCGAAGCCACCCACTGCTCCCAAAACGCCGACGAAAATCAGCGTGATGCCGCCCGCGGTCAGGAACATCTGCATGAAGTCCAGCAAGGTGTCCGCCCATAATCCGCCCATCATGGTGTACACCGTCACGATGATGGCCACCATGATCATCCCAGTAGAGACCGGCCAGCCGAGCAGGGCATGCACGATGTTACCCCCTGCCACAATTTGCGCCCCCGTCCAGGCGAAGTAGGTCACCAACTGGATGATAGAGCCAAGCAGCCCCATACCTTTTCCGTAACGGCGATCGAAGAAGTCGATCAACGTCAGGTAGCGCGCCCGGCGCATCATGCGGATGAACAGGAAGCCGGATAAGAAGAGGCAGAACGCTGCGCCGAAGGGATCGAACACAACGCCCTGCAAACCGTACTGGTAAGCGGTCGAGCTGGCGCCCATCAAGGTCTCAGCGGCGAACCAGGTCGCCATGATCGAAGCGCCCGCCAGGTAGATCGGCAGCCTCCGGCCAGCCACGATGAAGTCGACGTTGTCTTTCACCCGCCGGGAAGCGTACCAACCAATTGCCAGGCGGATCACGAAGAACACCACGATCCCGACGATGACCAGCCAGGCGTATTCGTAACCACCCAGATCCATAATAGCCTCCTAAGATGTTAAAAGGTAAACTAGGCGATTTCCTTCAAGGTATCCTGAAGCCGGTTAAGCACCTCATCGATCTGCGCGCGGGTGATCACCAACGGCGGTTCGATGCGCACGGTGTGGGCGCTGGTCAGGGTGCCTGCGACCAGGACGCCGCGTTTGAACAGACCCGCGGCAACTTTGTAGCCAACCTCGGGTTCGTGGAAGTGTTGCCCGATGAGCAATCCCTTGCCCGTGACGCTCTTGTAGATTTTGGGATATTGTTCTGCCAGCTCTTTGAGCTTTGCGATCAGGTAATCACCCTTCTCCGCAGCCTGCTCCCACAGCCG